>JBQTKC010000338.1:0-3793 GCA_052386575.1 Beijerinckiaceae bacterium | reverse complement strand
ACCTCTTTGTCGATAAAGGCCGCGCCGAGACGATGGGCGAGACAACGATAATAGAAACTGTCGCCGATCGACCCGCTCGCGAGCAGCGCGGCTTCCGGTGCGATCGCTTGCCGGCGTGCCTCCGCGGCCGCAAGGGACAAGAGCGCCGGGTTCACGCCATAGGCGGTGAGAAACGCTAGTCCGGCCGGCAAAGGGGCTGGGCGACGCTCCGGGGCCGCTCCCGGATGCAGGCGGCCCGGCGCCTTCGGCCCCAGGCCGGTGAGGGGCAAGGCAGCTGCACTCCCGCTAGGCCGGCGCAATTCACCCTGTCCAAAAAGTCTCAAAACGACAAAGTGAAAATATCACATCTGAACACAGGTATCTATTGATATGTGTCAGCATTATAGCAAAAGCGATAAAATTATGCGCCTGTAGCGCCTAAGCCCTCGCGCGGTGCCATGCCGCCGCTAGTGGCGGAGCAGGGGCCGTGCGCGGGCGGGCCTTCCTTGGCCGTGCGACACGCTGGGAATGAGGAAAGTAAGCAAACCGGCGAGGTAGCCGATTTGGAGACCAGCGTTCAACAAGGCGAATTCAAGGAGCATTCGCGGCAGGCCGCCCTCGATGGTAGCGGGACTGACAAGAGTCGCGGCGAGGATGAACGCACTGACTGGGACGAGAACCAAAACCTTGAAAAACCGCCCAAGAACCGCCCCCAACAGGACGCTCACGATGAATAGATTGGTCACGCAATGTCTCCTCGATGACGCGGCTAAGAACACCTCGACAATTGTTGACTACTTGTACTTATAATACATCCGGCACCCACTGCACGGTTCAGGTGTACCGAACGGCTTTCTTTCCTAACGCGAGGGTAACCGCGCCAAGTTAACACTTCGGTAGGTAATCCGGTTAGATGCGAGCAAACGCGCGTTATTTGCGAAGAAAAGTGAGATAGACAGGCCTTCGCCCGCCGCGGAGCGCTTTTTCCTCGTAGCGCGTGCCGGTCCATCCGTCCCAGGGCATCTGCCAATCGTTGGAGCTCGCTGGCGCCCAGACAAAATCGGGCGAGCGCAATACGCGCGCCAAGGTCCAGGCCGAATTGCCGTCGATATCGGTGGCGAAGCGAATCTCGGCGCCCGGACGCATCACGCGCGCGAGCAGCTCAAGCGTTTCGTCTGTCAGGAACCGGCGCCTGCGGTGGCGCCGCTTTGGCCAAGGGTCGGGATAGAGCAGATAGGCGCCGTTCAAGGCCTTTTCCGGCAGCGCTTCGATCACCGCCCGGGCGTTGCCGTTGTAGATACGCACATTGCGCAATCGATCCGCTTCGATGAACGCCAAGGCCTTGGCTATGCCGTTCAAATACGCTTCACAGCCGATAAAGCCAATATCGGGATGCGCAAGCGCCTTTGCGGCGAGATGCTCGGCGCCGCCAAAGCCGATTTCAAGCCAAATCGCGGAGGGTTTTTCGGAAAATAGGTAGGCGGGATCGGCAACCGGCCGCGATGCATCGAAGCTGAGACGCGGCAAAACCGTCCGCAAAAGCGCGGCATGACGAGCGCCGAGCTTCTTGCCTCGGCGCCGGCCATGCAAGCCCTGTAAATTCGCCTGGGCTACCGGCCCCGCTGCGGCGCCAGGGTCTGGCTGCCGCGCTTGCGGCTGTCCGGAGTTAAGTTTGGTGCCGGTTTGGGGGTTCATGGGCCGCCACGCGGCATATTGGCGCAACTGCAAAGGGCGGGAAACCGGGTATCCATGGTCCGGGGCATGACTGCTCGCGCCCTGCTTCAGAAGTTTTCAATGCAGAGGAATGATGCTTGCAGATAGCGCTTTTTCACGACTCAACTTTCGCGAGCCGGGGGTGCTCGTGTTTAACATTTCGCTTGCGCATGTGTCGCGGTTCCACCATATTGTCAACGACGACATTCGGCGCTTTCGCCATCGAGCACCGAAGAAGATCATTCCAGACGGCCAATCACGAAATAGGGAGTGAAAGTTTATGGGCGAGCTTCTTGAGATCGCGAGTTGGGTTGGGACGCCAGTCGGCGGCATCTGCGCCGTGATCTTTGTGACTGCTTTGTTTGTCTATGGGCGGTGGGTCCTTGCAGATCCAAAAAAGAAGGAAACGAAGTAGGATAATCTTTTCCACGCCGCATGGGTAGTCCTCAGTGGGTTGATGGCCTCCGCGGCAGCGCCGTTGTCGATTGCGCTCCCCTTGCCAATCACGAGTTGAGTTCGCAACGCGGATCCGTGCTTGACAACGGCAAAGCAAGATTGCGCTAACTGTCTTTCGCGCTAACTGTCTTTCGCGCTAACTGTCTTTGATGTCCGAAAAGTCGATTTCCGGCCATTTCTCCTGCTCGTAGCTGAGGTCGAAGGCCGAGGCCGCCAAAAAGACCGGCGCGCCGTCGAGATCGCGCGCCATTGACGCTGGGTGCGCGTCTATAAATTTGTCGCGTTCGGCCGGGCACTTCGCCGCAATCCAGCGCGCGAAGGCAAACCGGCTTGCCTCGAAAGTTGCGCGCACGCCATATTCAGCTTGAAGCCGCTCGGCGAGGACGTCGAGCTGCAAGGCGCCGACGACGCCAGCAATCGCTCCCGATCCGTCGTTCGGCAAAATGAGCTGGACGACACCTTCCTCGGCCATTTGGCCCAAAGCCTCGCGCAGCTTCTTCGCCTTCATGGCGTCGCCGGTCTTGACCCGGCGAAGGATCTCGGGGGCGAAACTCGGAACCCCACGAAAGACGAGATCCTCGCCTTCCGTCAAGGTGTCGCCGATGCGCAAAGTGCCGTGGTTTGGGATACCGACGACGTCGCCCGCATAGGCTTCGTTCGCCAGTTGCCGATTCTGCGCGAAGAAGAAGTTTGGCGCGTTCAGCGCGATAATTTTGCCGGTGCGGACGAGCTTGGCCTTCATGCCTCGCGTCAATTTGCCCGAGGAAACGCGCAGAAATGCGATCCGGTCGCGATGATTTGGGTCCATGTTCGCCTGGATCTTGAACACGAAACCGGTCATTTTTTCCTCGCGCGCGTCGACGGTCCGCGAAGCCGCCTGAAGCCCGCGCGGCGGCGGCGCGAATTCGATCAAAGCATCGATCAAGTCGCGCACCCCAAAGTTGCGCAGGGCGCTGCCGAACAAGACGGGCGTCAAATGGCCTTGCAAAAACGCCTTCAGGTCGAATGCTTTCAAGCCCGCCCGGGCGAGCTCGATCTCGTCGCGGGTCTTGGTGAGATCCGGTTCGTTCAAGAGACCCGCTATGAAGCAATCGCTTGGCCCGCGAACAGGCACGGGCGCGCCATCGCTGTCGAGCCGCCGCACGGCATTGCGCCGCAAGTCGAACGTGCCCGAAAAGCCTCGGCCGCGCCCGAGCGGCCAAGTGATAGGGGCAGTATCGAGCGCGAGCGACTGTTCGATTTCGTCGGCGAGGTCGAAGAGGTCCCGCGTTTCGCGGTCGAGCTTGTTGACGAACGTCAGGATTGGGATGTCGCGCAGGCGGCAAATCTCGAACAATTTGCGGGTGCGCGCCTCGATGCCTTTCGCGGCATCGATCACCATGATCGCGGCATCGACGGCGGTGAGCGTGCGATATGTATCTTCCGAGAAATCCTCGTGGCCCGGCGTATCGAGAAGATTGAAGACGCAACCGCCATATTCGAAGGTCATGACCGAGGTGACGACAGAAATCCCGCGCTCGCGCTCGATCCCCATCCAGTCCGAGCGGGTTTTTCGCCGGTTCGCCTTGGCGCGAACCTCGCCCGCAAGCCCAATCGCGCCGCCGAAAAGCAGGAGCTTTTCGGTGAGCGTGGTCTTGCCCGCGTC
>JBQTKC010000337.1:0-3659 GCA_052386575.1 Beijerinckiaceae bacterium | reverse complement strand
CGCAGATGGGGCAGCGAACAAGTGGATCTTTGGCGCCGCTCTTACGATGTCCGGCCTCCGGGCGGCGAGAGCTTGAAGGACACGGTGGCCCGGGTTCTCCCCTATTATTGCCAGAAAATTCTCCCCGCCGTGCTCGGCGGCAACCGCGTGATTGTCGCGGGGCATGGCAATTCGCTGCGCGCCCTCATCATGGTTCTCGAGGGACTTACGCCGGAAACAATTCCCGAATTGGAACTCGCAACCGCGGTTCCGCTGGTCTACCGGCTGAAGTCAGACTCGACCGTCGGAAGCAGAGAGTTGCTCATTCCAAAATGTATCACGGCGGCATGATTCGCAGCGACGCGGTCCATAGGCACGCACATGCAGGATTTGCTCGAAGCAACCGAGGTAGCGGCGGCCAGATGGTTGGCGCCGGGGCTCGCGTTTTTCGCGCGCTATTTCGATGACGCGGCGCAAGTGGCGGTTGCCAGAGAGATCGCGGAGGCGGTTCTGCGGGCTCCCTGGTTTGTGCCGCGCATGCCGCGCTCGGGCAAGGCGTTCTCGGTCAAGATGACCAATTGCGGCAGCCTTGGCTGGGTGTCGGATTGCGCGCGAGGCTATCGATATCAGCCGACGCATCCGGTCACCGGAATTGCCTGGCCCGCCATCCCTTTATCCGTGCTAAACGTGTGGCGCGCGGTGGCCTCCTACCCGCATTTGCCCGAGGCCTGCCTGGTCAATTTTTACGATTCTTCCGCACGCATGGGCCTGCACCAGGACCGCGACGAGGCGGATCTCGCCGCGCCGGTGGTCTCGATTTCGCTTGGCGATAGTTGCCGCTTTCGTTACGGCGGTATGCGGCGCGGGGATCCGGCTAAAAAGCTCGAACTGCGTTCTGGCGGCGTTGTCGTGATGGGCGGCGCCGCGCGGCTGATTTTTCACGGCGTGGACAAAATCTATCCTGGCTCCTCTTCGCTGCTGCCGGGCGGCGGACGGATCAACCTCACGCTTCGCCGGGTGACTCGGCCCTGACCGGTGTGAAATATTTTCGCGTTTTTGATCAACGCGGCCACGCGCGACGCCGGAGTTTTCATGAAAATTTCCCTGATTCAGATGAATTCGATCAGCGACAAACCCGCGAATATTGCCGCCGCGGCGAAGCTCGTCGAACAAGCCGTCGCGGAGGAGCGGCCAGATTGGATCTCTTTGCCTGAATGTTTCGATTTTCTCGGCGGCGACCGAAAGGCCAAGGTGGCGGCGGCCGAAAGCATTCCGGGCGGCCCAGCCTATGACGCCATGCAGAAGCTTGCCAAGAAACATCGCGTTTACATTCATGCCGGTTCTATTCTCGAAAAGCCCGAGACCGGGGAGCGGATCCACAATACCACCGTGGTCTTCGACCGCGCGGGCGAAGAAATCGCGCGCTATCGCAAAATCCACATGTTCGACATCACCACGCCGGACGGAACAAAATATAACGAAAGCGCGGTTTTCGCGCCGGGCAATGCCGTGGTGACCTACGCTTGCGAGGATATGATCGTTGGTTGCGCGATCTGCTACGACATAAGGTTTCCGGATCTGTTTCAGGCCCTCGCCGCCAAGGGCGCGAACATGATCTCGCTGCCCGCGGCGTTCACCCTGCAAACCGGAAAGGATCATTGGGAGGTTCTCTGCCGCGCGCGGGCAATCGAGACCGAGGCCTATGTCTGCGCCCCAGCGCAGACCGGCACCCATGCCGCGGGCAAGGAAAGGCGCCAGACTTATGGCCATTCCCTCGTCGCCGATCCGTGGGGCCATGTCATCGCCAAGGCCAGCGACGGTGCCGGCATTGTCTCGACGCGGATCGATCGCGATCTCGTCAAGAAAATTCGCGCGCAAATCCCCGTGGCGCAACATAAGGTGCGCTTCGATTGAGCGGGAGGCCCGGACCGCTCCGGCTTTTATTCCGCGCCGCGGCCGTCTTTATTCTCGCCTTCGGACTGGGCTGCGCGGCAAGCGCCGGCCTTGCCGGCGGTGAGCCTGCCAGAATGGTTTGGCATCGCGGTGAATTGGGCGATCCGGGATCGCTCGATCCGCACAAGGCGACGACCTTGATCGAAAGCAATATTTTGGACGAGCTTTTTGAGGGTCTTGTCACGCTCGATGCGCGGGGCGAAATCATTGCCGGCGTTGCTTTGAGCTGGACGGCCGATGAGAGTGGCACGGTTTATGATTTTAGGCTTCGCGCGGACGCGAAATGGTCGAATGGCGACAGGGTCGTCGCGGACGACTTTGTCTTCGCGTTCCGGCGCCTGATGGCGCCCGCGACCGGCGCGCCTTATGCCAATATCCTTTTTACGTTGAAGAACGCGGAAAGGATCAACAAGGGGAAGCTCCCGGTCGAGGATTTGGGCGCGCGCGCGTTGGACGAGTCGACGCTCGAAATCACGCTTGAGCAGGCCGCACCCTATTTTATCTCTCAGCTCGCCCACATGACCGCCAAGCCGCTCCACCGGAAATCAATTGAAGCCTTTGGATCGGATTTCGTGCGGCCGGCCCATATGGTGACGAACGGTCCTTTCATGCTGAAGGACTTCACCCCGAACTATCGCCTCGTCCTGCTCAAGAACCCCTATTATTACGATGCGGCGCATGTCGCGCTCGACGTAGAGATTTTCTATTCGCTGGAGGACCGTTCCGCCGCGCTTCGCCGTTTCATGGCAGGCGAAATTTTATCCTACAACGACGTTCCGGTGGAGCAGATCGGTTTCGTGCGCGCCCATTTGGGCGAGGCATTTAGAGTCACGCCAAACCTCGGCAGCTACTTTTATGCCTTCGACACTCGGCACAAGCCGTTTGACGACCGCAGAGTGCGCCAGGCGCTCGCCATGGCGATCGACCGCGAGTTCTTGGCCGAGCGCATCTGGGGCGGCACCATGGACCCCGGCTACAGTTTTGTGCCGCCAGGAATTGAGAGCTACGGCGCGCCGGAAACCGTCGCGTGGAAGGATATCGGTCTCTTCGAGCGGGAAGAGGAAGCGAAACGGTTGCTCGCGGAAGCAGGCTTCGGCCCCGGCGGCGAAAAACTCGAGGTGGAAATCCGCTTCAACAATTCGGAAAATCACCGCGCTACGGCAGTGGCTATCGCCGATATGTGGAAAGCGCTTGGGGTCGAGACCAGGCTGCTGGCCACCGACGCCACGACACATTACGCGTTTTTGCGGGAAAAGCCGCCGTTCGACGTGGCGCGATCCGGCTGGTTTGCCGATTATCCGGACGCGCAAAATTTTTTGTTTCTTGGCGAAAGCGGCAATCAGGCTCTGAATGTCGCGAGTTTCAAAAACGAGGCCTTCGACCGGCTCATGCGCGCAGCGCAAGTGGAAGCTGCTCCCGCGCGGCGGAGCGCCATCCTGCACGAGGCCGAGGCGCTACTTCTCGACGAGCAGCCTTTTCTCGTGCTTCTCACCTACCGGTCTAAAAATCTTGTCTCGCCGAAGCTAAAAGGCTGGGACGACAATGTGCGCGACCACCATTCCGGCCGATATATTTCGATCACGCCGTGAACGCCGCACTTGCGTCATGCCCGGCCTTGAGCCACAGCTGTCCGGTTGGTTTTGGCTGGACAAGGCGCATGGCATTGATTCAACTCGGTTCGGAAGATTTAGCGAATCATTCGGACACGAAAAAGGATCAACGCCATG
>JBQTKC010000336.1:0-7496 GCA_052386575.1 Beijerinckiaceae bacterium | reverse complement strand
GTGCCGTTGCAAGCGACCGTGATCGTCGCGACTTCGCATTCGATGGCATTGCCCCGCCATATAGGTGGGTGACCCGATGGATCGGCACGAGCCACTCCGGCATTGTGGCGAGGCCCATGCTGGGCGTCTGTCATTCAAATGCAATACGAATCTGCTTTCGCTTAGGAGAGCTTTCGAAAAGTAGCCTAGGTTATGCCGGTGCGCGACGAAGGAGAACCAGAGCCCGCCATTTACCGCACCCTCTTCTTGTCCGACATTCACCTCGGATCGCGCGGCTGCCAGGCTGGGCTTTTGCTGGATTTCCTCAAAAACAACGACGCCGCGACGATCTACCTCGTTGGCGACATAATCGACGGTTGGCAGCTGAAGAAGAGATGGTACTGGCCGCAGGCGCACAACGATGTCGTGCAAAAGCTGCTGCGCAAGGTGCGCAAGGGTGTCCGCGTGATCTATATTCCGGGCAATCATGACGAGTTCGCGCGCGACTATATCGGGTCGGTTTTCGGCGGCGTCGAAGTCGCCGACTACGCTTATCACATGACGGCCGATAAAAAGCGCCTGCTCATTATCCATGGCGACCAATTCGACATCGTGGTGAAGCACGCGCGCTGGCTCGCCTCGTTTGGAGATTGGGCTTATACATTCGCTTTGTGGTCGAATCTCTGGTTCAATAAAGTCCGCCGCAAGCTCGGGTTTACCTATTGGTCGCTCTCGGCTTGGGCTAAACTCAAGGTAAAGAACGCAGTGAACTTCATCGGCGCCTTTGAGGTTGCCTTGGTCGAAGCGGCGCGGCGCCACAAAGCGGACGGCGTCGTATGCGGCCATATCCATCATGCCGCGATCCGCGACATCGGCGGCATCACTTACGTCAACACCGGCGATTTCGTCGAATCCTGTACCGTCGTTGCCGAGCATGACGACGGAAGGCTCGAGATTTTGCGCTGGCAGATGACCGCCGAGGAGCAGGCACTCGCCGCGCTCGCCGTCAATGAGAGGACAAAAGCCGCCGCGAGGGTGGCGGCGTGATGCGAATTCTAGTCGCGACGGATGCTTGGAAGCCGCAAGTCAACGGCGTCGTTCGCTCGCTCGAATCCGTGGCCCGCGCGCTGCGCGAATTCGGCGCCGAAATCGAGTTTTTGACGCCGCAAGGTTTCGCGACGGTTCCGTTGCCGACCTATGGCGAAATCAGACTTGCGCTGGCGAGCCGCGGGGCGGTATCGAAACGGCTGGAGGGAGCCGCGGCCGACCATATCCACATCGCGACCGAAGGCCCGGTGGGCTTTGCCGCGCGCCGCTATTGCTTGCGCGCGAGGCGTCCTTTCACGACGAGCTACCACACAAGGTTTCCGGAATATATCGCCGCCCGCGCCAGGATACCGGAGGCAGTCACCTATGCGCTGTTGCGCCGCTTCCACAATGCCGGTTCCGGGGTGATGGTAGCCACCGCATCTATCGCCGGTGAACTCAACAAGCGCGGGTTTCAACGCTTGATGCGTTGGTCGCGCGGCGTCGATCACAGCCAATTCAGCCCGGCCAAGGCGGCGGTAATAAATTTGCCGCGGCCGGTTTTTCTTTATGCTGGACGGCTCGCGCCGGAAAAGAATGTCGAGGCCTTTCTGGCACTGGACCTGCCGGGCTCGAAACTGGTCGCCGGAGATGGCCCATCACGGCGCGCGTTGGAGGGACGCTATCCGCAAGCGCACTTCGTCGGCACGCAGGGAAGCGAAGCGCTCGCCGTTCTTTATGCCTCGGCGGACGTTTTGGTGTTTCCGAGCCGGACCGATACGTTCGGCATGGTCCTGCTCGAAGCGCTCGCCTGCGGCCTGCCGGTGGCGGCGCTGCCGGTGCCTGGGCCGCTCGATGTGATCGGCATGAGCGGTGCCGGCGTCCTCGACATGGATCTGCGCGCCGCTTGTCTTTCGGCGCTTGAAATTCCGCGCGGGCTAGCGAGAGCGCACGCGCTGACCTTCAGCTGGGCGAACAGCGCGCGCCAGTTTCTCGACAATATCTTGCTCGCGAAGTCCTCCGCGCAGTACCGCTTGGCCACGCGTCCCGCCCTTTTCGGCTGAGCCGGCGGGGACGCAGTGGCATCATTGCGCGAGCCGTCAAGCGGCCAGATGTCCGGCGTTCACGGGGAGGCGCGGCGGTTGCGCGTCGCCGCGGCTTTATTGGCCACGGTTGAACACTTCATCGCAGGCCGTCGCGCCGCCGCTTCGCCAATGAGCAACAACATGGGAACGACGATTAAAATAATAGATTGCATTTGCGGTCACCTCAATGTTCCCGGCCACTGAAAGGCCGCATCGGGCAATAGGCCGGCCCGATGCGGCTTTCAATGTCGTCGGGTGCATCCCGACCCGGTTACTGTTTCATCATCCAGTCGTCGACGGCCTTGCGCGCCGCATCTTTGGTGATCCCGGCGCGTTCCTGGATCTTGCCTTCAAGCTGGTCGCGCTTGCCGGCAATCTTGTCAAGATCGTCATCCGTAAGATTACCCCATTGTTCCTTGACCTTGCCTTTGAACTGCTTCCAGTTTCCTTCGATGCGATTCCAATCCATTACGATCTCCTTTAGCTGCGAAGGTGCGGCAACATCTGGCCGCCCAACCTTGCGTTCCTAAACGTCACCGGGCAGCGTTGGTTCCGGCATGGACAGCCGAACAACGCGCTCTTGCCTACATCCGATTGTTGGTTGTCTTATCAAAGGCCGGCGCCGCCTTGAGCTGATCTTTGGTTTGATTGAGAACCAGCCAATCCTTGCCGTCGCGCGATGTGACCTTAAGGGCATCGAATGGAACTGCCACGTCCTTCGCGCCTGCGCCGAGAAAACCGCCGACGCTAACGACCGCCATCGTAACAGTCCCTTTATTGTCCATGATAAGATCGGTGACTGTGCCAATTTTATCCTCCGAATTATCGTAGACGTCTGCCTTATAAATATCGGAGGCCAGCCAATGCATCGTCGAAAGTGACGACGGCACGGCCACCGAGCGGCCGCTCGATGAATTTGTCATCGTTTCTGCCTGCGCGACTGCAAGGCTGCCAGCGAGTGCAAGGACCGAAGCGGACAGAGCGAGCTTACGTAACATCGGGTTCTCCTACTGTTTGTTCGCGCGATGATATGCGCGGCTCTCAAACGCCTGCGGCGAGTCTTGGTTCTGCAATCGCGGTCAAGATTTCGTGATCAGGAAAATTATCGTCGACGTCCTCGCCTGTCATGCCCTCGCCTTGATGTTTGACAGGCACTCCAAGCGCGATGGTGACATCTGGGCTGATGCGCGGCCGCATGGGGCGTGACGCAGGCGGAATAATCTTCCGTGAGAGTTTCGCTGGGGCCTTTCTCTAATTCACTTTATCTCCTGGCCGTCACTGGGAGGCCCTGCCGGCGCGAATTGGGAACTATCGAATCAACTCAGCGTTTGATGCAAAATTTCGTTGGAATCGCGTTGTTCTTAGGATCGCGGCCGACACCAGCGATGTTGGGCCATGTATAGGGTGGCCAGCTTTGGCCATTCCGGTGCTGAGAGAGCAAAAAGGGAACCATCAATGCGCATCTTCAAACTCGTGTTGCTCACCGTGATTCGGGTGACCCTTGTCGTGGTTCTAAAGGCCGTGATTTTCGTCTACATGCTCTCTCGTCCCGAGAGGCCTCTCGCCGCAAATCAAGGCGAAAATCCGATGCTCCGGGAACCGATGGTACGTAACTGAGTTTCCGAATGGCTTTGAAACACAAGAAACTGGCGGCCGAAGCAAATCCGGGGCCGCCACAGGAGTGCAACATGCACGACCTCAAGCCTGTCAAGGAAGCGTCGCAAGACATCGCCGCGGAGGTCGCGGCGCTACGCGACGATATCTCAAAACTGACGTCGTCGGTTTCCGAACTAATGCGCACCCAGGCTATGACGACAGCAAGCACGGTCTTGGATGCGGTTGATGACGCCCAGCAAAAATTTTCCAATGGCGCGGCCGAGGCGCAAAATCGAATTCGCGGGGCAGCGTCGGAGTTCGAGACCGCGATCGAACGCAATCCTCTGGTCGCGGTGCTTACCGCGCTTTCCGCTGGCCTGCTGATCGGGATGGTTGGCGGCATACGTAAATGAATTCGCCGATGAAGAGATGGGCGCGCGCCGAACCGCTCTTTCGTGATCTAAGATCTGCAAGTGGAACTTTTTTGAAGGGAGGGAATTAATCAGAGGCGCTGCGTTTGCACCCAATGCATTCGGAGTGTTTACTGGAGGAGCGTTTTTTCGATGCCAAACTCCCAAACCGTCTCCCCGCCTCGGAATATCTCCGCGCCTCTGGCCATCCTGTCCCAAACTATCGCTTCGCATATTCCCTTTTTGCGCCGGTTTTCCCGGGCCTTGACAGGAAATCAGCCGGGCGGCGACGCCTACGTGCGCGCCACGCTGGAGGCAATCGTCGCGGATCCTGCCTGTCTCACGGCAGCAGGCGAGGGACGCACGGTGCTCTATCGCATCTTTTTGAAGATCTGGGGCTCAATGCCGATCAATGATCGTGTCGTCCAATTTGAATTATCGCGCGATGCAATTGCCGTCCGCCGCAACCTTGAAACCATAAGTTTGCGCCCACGTATTGCGTTTCTTCTCAGTTCGCTCGAAGGGTTCGAAGTGGCCGAGGTGGCCGCGACGCTCGAGTGTACCCTCGAAGAGGCAGTGGAATTGATCGCCACCGCTGGCATGGAAATGGCCGAACAGATTCGGGCGGATGTTTTGATCATC
This sequence comes from Beijerinckiaceae bacterium, assembly GCA_052386575.1. Classification (GTDB taxonomy): domain Bacteria; phylum Pseudomonadota; class Alphaproteobacteria; order Rhizobiales; family Beijerinckiaceae; genus Methylocapsa. The sequence goes on along the minus strand of JBQTKC010000336.1, from coordinate 2,758 downwards.
GAAGATGAGCCATTGGTGGCCATTGGCTTAAAGGCTCTGGTCGAGGATCTTGGCCACAGGGTCGTAGCTACTGCGCGCACTCATCGCGAAGCCGTTAGAGCCGCCACGCGTACCCATCCGGGCCTTGTCCTTACCGACATACGTCTCGCCGATGGCAGTTCAGGTCTCGAAGCGGTCAACGAGATTCTAGGAAATTTCTCGATGCCGGTTGTCTTCATAACCGACTATCCGGAGCGTTTTCTGACCGGCGAGGCGCCCGAGCCAGCTTTCCTCGTTCCCAAGCCCTTCGACGTCGACAGTCTGAAGGTGGTCATTGTTCAAGCGCTTTTCTTCGACCGCAAGGCACGTCGTAGAGACGAATCCGGAACGAACAGCGCGCTTTCGTCCAAGGTGGTAACTGGGCCCTGGACGAATATGCACTAAAACCGCCCGAAGGCATGGCCCACTCGTTTTGGGACTCGCGGGAACAGTATCGCTCGCTACAACAGCCCTCGCCGTGCATTCCGGTGCTCCTCTCTCTTACTACTTGTGCTAGTCCGAGCCGTTCGAGCCGGAACGCAATGTAAATGTGCCTGCGCCCAACCAGGCGGCGTAGTTCGACCTCCGGCCGCAGCTGAATGCAGCCATCGCGAGTTACGTGCAATCACGTGATGGCAAGATGGATTGGGATTGGCTTGCAACCAAGTTGGCGTTTGTGCGTTTTAGTTTGGTCAGACTAAGGTGGCAGTGCGCATGGATCGGCTTGAACTTCGCAAGTCCTCCGCGATCCGCTGTGGAAATCGCGAGGGTAGACTGGTTGTCGTGTCGAATCGTGTGGCTTTGCCATCTTCGGCCCGGACGCCCGCCGCGGGAGGTCTTGCCGTCGCGATGGAGGCGGTGCTCAAGGCATGCGGCGGCCTTTGGTTCGGCTGGTCGGGCAAGACCTGCGAGGAGGCCGGCGCCGATCCGCACTGCAGGACTTTTGGGTCGCGCACCTATGCGGTCTGCGATCTGTCGCACCGCGATGCCGAGCAATATTATCACGGCTTCGCCAACCGGACGCTTTGGCCGATTTGCCACTACCGCCTCGATCTAGCCGATCTATCGGAATGCAATGCCGCCGCCTATTTCCGGGTGAATGAAGATTTTGCCCTCCAGCTCCACAAGATGTTGCGCCAAGATGACATTATATGGGTGCACGACTATCATCTCATTCCCCTTGCGGCGTTTCTGCGCCAACTGGGCTGCGCCAACAGAATAGGTTTTTTCCTTCATATCCCATGGCCGGGACCGGCCGTGGCCAGCGCCCTGCCTTATTACCAAAGGCTCCTTCGCTCCTTCGGAGCTTATGATATCGCCGGATTTCAAACCCAGGCCGACGCCGATAATTTTCGCGATTGCATCGTGACCGCCAACGCTGGGCTGACCGTTGGCGGCGTTCTTTGCGAGGTGAACGGACGCTCGCTCCAGGCAGGCGCTTTCCCGATTGGCATTGATACGCATGGATTTGCGCAACAAGCTCGCAATGCTGAAAAAACCAGTACCTGTAAACGTGCGCTCGCGCATCTCGGTCGCCGAGACCTGATTATCGGAGTCGACCGGCTTGACTATTCCAAGGGCCTCAAGAACCGTGTCGACGCCTTTGCAACCTTCCTCGACCGGTCGCCGGACGCGGTGCGGGCGCATGTGACGATGTTGCAGATCACGCCAAAATCGCGCTCGGAGGTTCCCGAATACCTTCGCATGCAGCGCGAGCTGGCGGAAGACGTCGGCCGCATCAATGGCAGGTTAGGCGACGTCGACTGGACTCCAATTCTTTATATCAACAAATCGATGGGCCATGCGGCGCTGGCTGGCCTTTATCGTATGTCCCGCGTGGGACTTGTTACCCCTTTGCGCGACGGCATGAACTTGGTTGCCAAGGAATATGTGGCAGCGCAAGCGCCCGATGATCCAGGCGTGCTTATTTTGTCGCAATTCGCGGGTGCCGCTGAAGAACTCAAAAGTGCTTTGATCATCAATCCTTACGATATCGAAGCAACAGCGGATGCCATCGCCCGCGCCTTGGCGATGCCGCTCGACGAACGAAAGGACCGTTGGCACGCCATGATGGCAGTGCTGCGCGCCAACTCTGTCCATGATTGGGCGTCGAGCTTCCTTGATGCGCTCGCCTCTGAAGCCAAAAAGGGCAATGGCGACAGCCCGTTGGCCGAAGCGGGATTTCCCATTGTCGTCGGCTCGGGCCGGCAGGAATTGCGCCGCGCCGCGCCCTGGCATCGAGGCTTTTCCCGCGCGGACACGCGTGGCACGCTACGTCGCGCGCCGCCGGCCACGCCGAGAGCTTCGTCGGAACTGCGCTCGGCAACGACCCCAATGCATCAGCTTTCAAAAGCTTCGCCGCCGCCGACGCTCTGCCTGCATGGGTCCGCGATGACAACCGCCGCGGACCCCGCTCAACATCTTAAAGGAAAACCGCCCATCCATTGAGTGGTCGGAGTGGTCGGATAGCGGTCGCCGGGGCAGTTCAAGGATCCGAGCCTTGCGCGTCTTGGCGGTCTTATCGCTACGGCGATGGCGCTCCCGCCGCAACGCGGCATGGCCGCGCTCCATCGAGACGGCCTGCTCACGTTCAAATTGCGAAAACAATTTTGCCTGCGCGGAACTTTGCTTTCGCGCCGCGATTAGGAGGCAGGAAACTGTCAAGGAGAAATGAAATGCTTTCCACCATAATAGTAGTCCTCCTCATCCTGCTGCTGATCGGCGCATTGCCGACGTGGCC
>JBQTKC010000335.1:0-3875 GCA_052386575.1 Beijerinckiaceae bacterium | reverse complement strand
GGGGATTGCTGCGGCCGACGAAGTCCGCGACAAACAGCGATGCGGGCCGCTCGTAGATTTCCTCCGGCGCGCCAATCTGCTCTAGTCGCCCATGGTCGAGCACCGCGATTCGATCCGCCGTAACCATGGCTTCTGATTGGTCATGCGTTACATACACAGTTGTAATGCCGAGCTGCAGATGGAAGCGCCGGATCTCGTATCGGAGTTCTTCACGTAAACCCGCGTCGAGGTTGCTTAGGGGCTCGTCGAGAAGAAGGATGGTCGGCTCAACGACGAGCGCACGCGCTAGCGCAACACGCTGCTGCTGGCCGCCCGAAAGCTCCCCTGGATAACGGTCCAGAAATGGACCCATCTTCACGAAATCGGCCATTTGCCGGACACGCGCTGAAATCTCGTTCTGCGGCCGATTCCTGACGGACAGACCGAATGCGATATTCTCGAACACCGTCTTGTGCGGCCACACGGCGTAGCTTTGAAAGATCATCGACATCTTCCGATGATCCGGTGACACCACCTTAGTCCGCGAGGAAAACAATTCCCCGCCAACCCGTATTTCGCCTCCATTTGGCTTGAGGAACCCAGCCAGCAATCGCAACGTCGTGCTCTTTCCGCAACCGGAAGGCCCAACGAGCGCTAGGAGCTCACCTTCGGCGACTCTCAGGGAGAGATCATCGACGGCTGGCTGACCGCCAAAGTGCTTGGTGAGCCGCGAGATAGTCACGTCAGCCATATCACTGCCTCTGCCACACGAACTGACGGCCGACGGTGCCGTAGCCAACGATGACGAGCGCTAAGGTCATGATCAGCATTAGCACACTTAATGCGGCGAGCCGTTCAAATTGCCCTTCCTCACTGAGGTCGATCAGTAGAATGGCCATTACCTTGGTGGAGGCCGCAAAAAGGAAAATCGCCGCCGACAACTCCCGAATCCCCGAGAGCATCACGAGAAGCCAGCCCGATAGGAGTCCCTTGCCGACGAGCGGTACGGTAACGGATCGCACTGCTCGGCCTGCAGAGGCTCCAAGAATACGCGCTGCATCCTCGAATTCTGGATGTACATTACGCAGGCTGGAACTGCTACTAACGTAGGCAATTGGCAGGAAGCGGGTCGTGAAGGCTAGGATTAGTATCGTAGGCGTGCCATAGAGAAAGAAGGGCGGACTTGCGAATGCGGCAAGAAAGCCAATCGCAAGTACGATGCCGGGAATTACCGCAGGGAACATGGCCGCATAGCCAAACATCTGTGCGCCAGGCACAAGGCGCCGGGCTTGTATGTAAGCGGCAGCGAACGCCAGGATCATGGCGAGGCAAGCGGCAGCGGCACTGAACCAGAGCGTGTTCAGGATCGCCTGCTGGGTAGTGCCATGGCTAACCAGGATCCAGCGGAAGTGCTCGAGGGTGATGTTGGCGAGTGACAAGCCCTGTCCCCACGCTTTGGAAACGGAAGCCAGTAGGAGCGCCATGTATGGCAGGAATAACGACAGTGCACAAACGAGCAGGCAGGCTCCAAGCACCACATACCGCCAACCACCCAATTCGACCAGCAGCCGCGCCCCGCCTTTCCCCGTCAGCGTCGCGAAGCTGCGCTTGCGGAGCAGCCGGTTCTGTAGGAGCACGAGCGCGACCGTGATTAGAAGAAGCGGCAGCGAGTAGGCTGCTGCGTACTCGATCCGAGCAGGATACTGAAAAAACTCATACACCTGCGTCGTAATGAGCTGAATGCGCGCCGGTGTCGTGAGCAGCAATGGCGACCCAAGCAGCGCCAGAGATTCGACAAACACGAGAACAAATGAGCCGAGAATCGCCGGTAGGACGATTGGAATGGTGATGGACCTGATAGTGCGCCACATGCTTGCGCCCAAAATGAGCGCGGCATCTTCCACTTCGGATGACATCAGCTCCAATGAGGCCGCGGTGAAGAGGTAGGCGAATGGATATGCATAGATCGCCATCACGAAGCAAAGTCCGGTTAGGCTGTAGATATTGAGCACGGTCGGCTGGATGCCTAAAAGCAGTGCAAGCGCCTTGTTCAACGCGCCCGCTTGCGGTGCGGCGAGAAGTATCCAGGCTAGCGCGCCAAGGAATGGCGGCGTAATAAACGATCCAATCACACAGGCACGCACGAATCCTTTCCCCGGCATATCCGTGCGCGCCACCGCCCAGGCCATTCCTACCCCAATCACCACACTGAGACAGGCCACGATTGTCGCGACCTGTACAGAACGCCAGATCGCGTCTAGGTATCGCGGCGTCGTGAAGACATCGACGTAGTTCGCCCAACGAGGAAACTCTGCTCCCTGCAAACTTTTCAGGATGAGCCATATGAGCGGATAGACCGTCAGCAGGGCGAGCGCCACCGCAGTCGCCAGGCCCAGGATCCGGGCGAAACTCATCGACTTTCAGCTTGTCGCAGGTCGGTGGCGCCTCACGTGCCGAAGGTCGCGCGAAACTTTTCGATTACGTCTCGATTGCCCTTCTCGATCTCTTGAAGGGAAGGACGCACGGTTTTCACGTCATCCAGGGACTTCGCACCTGGCAGCGGCTGCACGTCGGAGCGGATCGGATGATACGCGTTCGCTGCTAGCACCTTCGAAAACTCTTGGGACATCATGAAGTTGAGGAACAGCTTGGCGGCGTTAGGATGGGGCGCCTGCTTCAGCACGGCGGATGGTGCCAGCATCAGCACGGACCCGCTGGATGGGTAAATAACTTCAATCGGGTTGCCCGACATACGGCTCTTCAGCGTCGTGACGTCGAGGCCGACCGCGACCCGGCGTTCGCCAGAATTCAGGACGGTAACCGTCTCATTGATCGAGCGGCCCACGCGCGGCTGCTGCTTCTCCAGCTTCTCGAAATAGGACCATCCATAGGTCTTGGTGAGCTGGTTCACCCAGGTAGCGACAGAGCCGCTGAACGCCGGATGGCCGATCGCGATCTGGCCCATCCATTTCGGATCAAGCAGGTCCGGCCAGTCCTTGGGTGCATCAGCCGCCTTGACTGCCTTCGAATTGTGGGTGATCAACACCAACCATGCCGAGGTGATGTGATAGCAGCCGTCCGCGTCCGCGCGCTGCAGCCCCTTCACGATCCTATCTGCGTCCGGCGGCACGTAACACGCGAGCATGCCCTTTGATTTCAATACCGCTCCGTGACCCTCGTCAGGTGTGCTATATACGTCTGCAGCGAAGACGTTAGCTGAGGCCTCCTGCAGAATGCGCTGAAACACCACGCCTGTGGTCGCCCGGACGACATCTACGTCGACTCCTGGATACTTTGTCCTGAACGCTGCTGCAATCTTTTCGGCTGTGTCTGCATCGAACTGCGCAACGTACCAGACGAGCTTTCCTTCCTTCTTCGCCGCTTCGTATAGGCCGTCCTGAGCGTTTGCCGATACGGCGGTGCCGCCGATGACGGCAGCGGCAGCTCCGGCGACCACGAGACGCCGCGTTACTGTGGAGAGCAGGTTCAAGGCAAAGCACATCGCGTTCCTCCATTGAGTGGTTCGTTGTGGCAATTCCGTGCTTCTTATCAGCGGATAAGGCGCGTTTGATCGGATCCAGTAGTAGCATCCATACGAAGTTGGCCAGGCCCACACTCGAAAATGAAGCGGTACCGGTCACCGCGAAAGGCGATTACGCCATGCATGAGTGGCAGATCATTGTCTGCAAAATAGGTTTGCTCGCGCATGAGAAGAGGATGGCCCTTGCGGACGCGAAGCACTCTGGCAAGCTCCAGCGAAGCTCCGACGCTTAAGGCGGTGGAAACGATTCGGCTCACCTGAGCACCGGTAGAGCGCTTGAGCAGTTGGTAGACAGGCAGTGTGGACAGATCGTCTGGACGCACCTGCTGTCCGATCGTGAGCGGCAGGTATCGCA
>JBQTKC010000334.1:0-4692 GCA_052386575.1 Beijerinckiaceae bacterium | reverse complement strand
CGATCATGCAAAGCCCGGAAATTATGCAAAGCTCTCCTGGAGGATGTCAGGCTTGGCAGCCGTTGCTCAAACGCGAACGTATTGCCGATTTAGAGATAATCAAAATGACAGTGCTCTCTGATGGACCGCCATATGATGCCGCACGTTTCCCGCTGATCGCTTTTGTCCATGTACCAAAAACAGGCGGCAATACGGTGGGTAAGTTGCTTTGGTCATGCTCCCATCGAGGGCTAGGCCACTGCGAGGGGATCCCCGGTCCCAAACTTCTCGACGCGGCGCGTCACCTTGACTGGCTTGGCGGGCATCTCCAGAAAGAGACATTCGCCACTTCCTTGATCTCCCTTGATCGTCCGATAGAGTATTTCGCAACTATCCGAGAGCCTATCTCTCAAATCCTTTCAGCGTTGAATTGGCAATTCGAAATATACAATCGAGGTCAGATGTTTTTCTTGGCGCAAAATCCCAATGTCCAGCTTTTGTCTGCAAGAGTACGGGCAGCGGATTTTTCCAAAACCTCCTCGGTAATTGCACTTTTACTTCGGTACGGTTCTCTCAATTTCCAAGCTCGCATGATCCTCGGCGACGATTTCGCCACGATCCCTTCCACTGAAGTTGCCCGCAGGGTAGCGGCCTATACTTTCATCGCGACCATGGAAAACTTGTCCGCCCTTTATCCGGCGTTTGGCTTTGCCCAGCTCCCAAAGCAGACCAATGACTTGCGCGAGAACGCCGCGCGAAAATACTACTTCGACACGACCTTGTTTCAGAGCCAAGAAATCCTAGATTTTCTAGCGCAGCATCACGCACACGATTTCCGCCTGTATGAACGCGTCCGGCAAACCTCTTGGCCTGCGCAAGGACGACGCCCTTTCCGGCCCGCGTTTCCATTCGTCTCCGCCGACAACTATGAGGAACATGCTTATCTGAACTTCAATCCGGACGTGGCCAAAGCTTTGAAACGTCACCGAACTTGGCGTTCCGGCCGCGATCATTTCGCGGCCCATGGACATACCGAGCAACGCCGTCAGCTTATTCTCCCTGGCTAGGCTTCATGGAAGAGACTTGGCGCCGCCCATTTTCTCGCGTCCAAGTGCACCTAGCCTCCAGCGAGGACTTCCATGAAATTGCGGTGTTTCGATATCATAAGAACTCCGCGAGGAACGTGTGATTGTACTCAGAGGATCAATTGATCATGACTTGCTCCGTTGCGCGCGCGGGCGCAACCTGGAACCATCGCCATCGGCGGCTGCCCCCGGCACCGGTCCCCGCGTCTCGAGGACGTCGGGCGAATATCGCTCATTTGGCTGCGAGCCGCGGAACATCACGCGCATGGGGCCTGCGTTCGGCGCATTGCTCACGATCTTTGGAACCTGTTAGTTCGTAAGCAACACGCGCCGCACGAGCCTTTCCGCGATTAAGCTGACGGCAAGACTCGCCGTCGCAAAGGCGATGAGATAAGGAATATTGAGAAGCTTGTCCGGATAATCTTCGTAATAAGCATAACGAATCCACTCGACGCATTGCAGCAAGGGGTTTAAGGCAAGCCACTGGTCATAAGGCTCTGGAATGGCGGTTGGAAAGAAAACGATGCCGCAGGCGATCCAAGACACCGGCATGGAAAGATTGAAAACAAGAGCCCAAGCCGGGAAGACTCGGGTGATCAACGCATTGGGAACGCCAATGGAAAAACCAAAATAAATTGTCGCGGCGACCGCGAACAAGAACCCAGGCCAGTCGCGCGGCGAAAAATCATTTGAATAAATCGCTAATATAAAGACAAGAATAAAACAAACTACCACGCAGCCGGCCGCCTCCAAGATACATCTTGCGAGGAGAATATCGAAAATCTTCACGCGATTAAAATAAAGCAGTGGACGGTTTTACATGAGCGCTTGTACGATCCGCCTCTACAAATATGCATAAATAATGAAAGTCAGGATGGATACGCCAAAATAGACTATCTGATCCGTTCCTTGCGGAGCCACGCGGCCAAGGAGGTGGTAAATTGTCAGAACCAGTAGTATATGCGCCAAAGGCATTAGCAAAACCATCAAAAATCCTGTATAGTATGGTCCAGCTCGCAGTCTAATGTCGCGCAATAGGATCGCCCCGATCGCGGCGGCATTGATCGCGAGCGCGGAAGCGCGTGGCCGGCGCAGCAGTTCCGTCACTGGCCTTGGCTCCATGATCGCCGCCGCAACAAAACGAAGTTCCTCACTTCTAAAGTCCTCGCCGGCAGGCGCCGCGCCTTGCACCCCTGCCCTCGATTGTATTGTCTCGAACTGGCCGCCCGCCGCAAATCATTCCCTACGCTCACCTTCCGGGCTTCCTGGCAAATCATCATAGATTTTTCCGGTAGAACTCTATCGCATCATCGATTTCACTGAAGGCCACAAGCTTACCTCGGTAAAGCACGAGGCCGCGGTCACAATATTCCTTTACCGTCCCGATGTTATGGGAGACCATGATCATGCTGCTGCGGCCGCGTTTTTCGTCGAATGCCTGCCTGCACCGTAGGGCGAATCGCGCGTCGCCGACGGCGGTGATTTCATCGACGAGGTAGCAATCGAAGTCGATTGCCATGGAGAGACCGAAGGCGAGGCGGGACTGCATGCCGGACGAATAGGTGCTGACCGGCATATCGAGATAGTTTCCGAGTTCGGAAAAATATTCGACGTAATCGATCACGCGCCGAAGGTTGGCGCCGTATACCCGGCTCACGAATTTGATGTTCTCTCGGCCCGTCATCACGGGGTGAAATCCGCCGCTGAAACCAAGCGGCCAGGAGATCCGGACATCGCGGAAGATTTGGCCGGAATTGGGCAGCTCGGCTCCACCGATGAGGCGGAGAAGCGTCGATTTTCCCGCCCCGTTCGAACCGAAGATGCCATAGGTGTGACGCTCATCGAACAAATATGTGACATCGTCGAGAACGACCTTGCGATGGTTCGCGGTTCTGTAAACTTTTGAGACATGGGACAGCCGGATCATTGCGCGCCATCACCTTGCGAGCTTGCGAAGCGTCGCCCGCCAAAGAGCCATGCCAATCGCATAAAGCAAGGCAGCCGTGGCTATTCCAAGCAAGCTGAAAAGGAATCGTTTTGGATAGGTTGAGTCTTGCGGAAGAACCGGTTCGACAAAGGTCGCGAGATAGACGTGCTTTCCCTCCGCATTGACACGGGCGCGCTCGAGGGCGGCGGCGGCCAGCGTATATTGCTTCTCGGCGATCTGCTGTTCCAGCTCCAACTCGTCGAATCGCGTAATCTTTCCGGCGATTGTAGATTGCTGCGTAGTGTCTCGCGATGTCAAAAGCTGCTCGAGGCTTGTAATTTGTTTGCCGATCACATCGACGCGCGAGCGCATGATCTGAACCTGCGGCGCGGACTCGCTGACATCTCCCTGCTTCGACGCCGAAAGGTCCTGCTCGAGGCGAATTTTTTCCAGTCCGAGCTCGGAGATCAAGGTGCCGATTCCCTCGGCCGTGCGTTGCGGATCGAGAGTCGATTGCTGGTTACGGAGATCACGCATGGACGCGAGCGTATTGCTCAGGCGCGTCTCGGCGCGCGTAAGTTCCGCGCCTGCTTCGGTCACCGCGTCTTGACGCGCGCGCATCGAAAGCCCGTTCACCAGTTTCTCGCTCAAATCGACCGTCGCGTTGGCGACTTTCAGCGCCTCTTCTGGCGAAAAAGCACTCACCTTTAATGCCACGATCCCGGACGTCGACTCGATCGATGTCTTGATTTGCCGTTGCCAATATTTGACAAGATCTTCAATCGGATCGTCGGTATTAAAGCGGGAAATCCAGTCGATACCGTCGCGTCCAAAGATCGCGCGAAGGTCGAGCTGGCGATCGAGCGCTTCCACCAGCGCCTGGCTTTTCATGTAATTGACGACGATGAGAGAATCTTGCACCTGCGTTAGGGATGCAAGGCCGGTGATCGCCGAGATGGTGTCGATCGGCGGACGCGCGCCGCCTCAGACAGCAAACCGCGCCTCCGACGTGTAAAGGCTCGAACCAATGAGCGAAAAATAAACGACCGCCAACGCGGCTGGCGCCGCGAAAAAAACCAGAAACCCGATCAGGCCAGAGCGGGATCGCCGGATTGGACCAAATGTCTGATAGGCCATTCGCGCCGCGACGGCCCAGCTTGTCCGCGAAACGGTTCTTGCATTGGCGAGCCGCACCGCGCGCGCCGAGCGCCGCAGTTCCTCCGAGGCGTTCGCGGCGCGTTCGCGAGCCGCCGCGTGCAGCGCCGCACGCGCGCCAGGCTCTGTTGTGTCGCCGAAATTGGTTTTCGATGCAGTCACGCCTTGCGTCCCACGCGCTGTCTCGCCGCGATCTCGGGCATCCAAGGGCGGCCCATTCATGGAAGCCATGATTGGCTCTGTTTGAAGAAGGAATCGTAAGAGGTCATTTTGTCTAAACCGCGTCGATAAATCGCCGATCCAGAAAGGCCGCCGCTACCATTGCGTTGGGATGCGAGCGCCCCCCGCCAGGCGAGAACCCTGCTTCTGCGACATGAAAGCGCAACACCGGATTTCCCGCCGCCGCCTTGGAATAGGGCTAATTGGGGGCAGCAAGGCCGTGCGCGGCGTAAAGGGCGAGGACGTCGCTTGCCATGTCGGCCGGAACCCTCTCGTAAGAACTAGCGGCGCACATCTTTCTCGCGAGATTTGGTTCGTCCGCGATTC
>JBQTKC010000333.1:0-3122 GCA_052386575.1 Beijerinckiaceae bacterium | reverse complement strand
TCTCATCCGTCCAATCGAACGCTTGCAGCAAAGCCTATCCATCTCGGTCCCTTTTTTGAGCCAAATCGGCGCCGAAGTTGTTTTCGACGCGCAAGAGGAATTGCAGGCTGTGCTTGCGGGTTATGCCAGAAACCGCGAAATCCTTCTCAATGAATTGCCCGGCATGGGGTTTCAGTTTCTGCCCGCCGATGGCGCGTTTTATCTCTACGCCGATATTTCGCGGTTTAGCGATGACTCGCTCGACTTTTGCGCCAAGCTGCTCGACGCGACGGGCGTCGGGACGACGCCAGGCCTCGATTTCGACCGGGCCCGCGGCAACTCGGCGGTGCGGCTGTCGTTTGCCGGGCCCGAAAGCGATATCATCGAGGCGATGCGGCGCCTAAAATCCTGGCTGCGATGAGCGGGCGGCCTTGATCCAAAGCCAAGCCGGCGCGGGGCCGGTTGTCTTTTGGGCGGGATTTTTGTCCGGTTCGGGGAGTGACGGCTCAGCAAGGCTAACCCACCAAATCGAACCGAGCCGCGGCACAAGCATATTGCAAATATCAAGAATTCCGCAACAATTCCCGGAAGCTTGATTATGGTATAGTGGATTGCATGAAACCGATTTACAGCGACCATAGCCGCGTTGACGAGCGTAGCCTCGCCATGCACCGGCTTGTTGCCAAGAAGGTGCAGGCTGACCCGGACTTGCTGGAAAAGGCGCGGGAGAATTTGCGTCGCTGGCGAAAGGCCGAGGGCAGTCCATCGCTGACGCTCGCCGAATGGGAGAACGTCCTCAGCGGCCCCGTCGCTCAAGTGGCACAATTTCTGGAGGAGCGTACCGAGAGGGCGACCCGCCTGCGCCAGTCCAGCCCTTTTGCGGGAATTCTCACGGAGGCAGAGCGCCAGACCATCTATGAATCGTATTCAACTCGAACATATTATTCGAGCCGCCAGCCAGATCTCGGATGACTCCGAGATCGTCGTTATCGGCAGTCAAGCGATCCACGCGCAGGAGAAGAAGCTTCCGCCGATTGCCTTTCAGTCGATTGAAGCTGACGTTTATCCTCGCAACCATCCCGACCGCGCCGACGAGATCGACGCTGCCATTGGCGAGCTTTCATCTTTCCACGTGACGCACGGGTATTACGCGCATGGCGTTTCCCCCAAGACCGCCATTCTTCCCGGGGGGTGGGAACAACGCCTTATCCGCATCAGCAACGCAAACACAGGCGGCGCGACCGGGCTTTGTCTCGACGTTCACGACCTCGTTTTATCCAAATATGTAGCGGGCCGCGAGCAGGACAGGGACTTCAATCAGGCCATCATCCGCGCCGGATTCGTCAGCCGCGGAATGCTCACCACACTGTTGCGCACCTTGCCAGTTGACGCCAAGATGAAGGGCATCATCGCGGCGCGCATCAAATCCGCCTTCGCCGCCGCCAATCCACGGCCGGCCGCCAAAAACCCAAGATAGCGCGTGTGCAAAATTTAAGAGTCTTGCAACGACAAATTAGAGCTGGTGTGCGGCGCTCCCATCATGCCGGACGCGCCGCGCCGATCCGCGCGCGCTACTCGCGCTTGACCGTTTTGACGGCGACCGGCTTTTTGATGTTGAAGTGTTTTCTCGCGTTACTGTCGTTGTGCGCGGCGGCGCGCCCAAGCTCGCTCTCAAGATCGTCGAGCTCCGCCGTGCTTTTGAGCTTTGGCCGTTCGGGATCGGTTCCCGTGACCGGCTGATAGGCGAGACTGTCCGGCGGCGGACGGGTCTCGCGGACAAAATCCTTCGCCTCCGGCACGTCGGCCCAAATTCTCGTGTGCATCAAGGTGTCGAGCGGCGAGCCGCCCGGATTTGCCTCCTGAGCTTGTGCAAGAGGGCCAAACCCAAGACAGAGCCCGGCAAGCGCCGCCAGCCTCGGGGACCGCGCGTGCAAGGAAAGGCGCCAGTTTTGTTGCATTTCAGCGGGCCCGTGCCAACGTTTTGTTTGGTTGCCTATCGGCATAATCCACGTTTATTGTGTCGGAACCGCGACGAAACGCGGCGCGGATTTTGCAATTTCCGAACCGGCTTTTGGAGCCGGACGCAAGCGTGGAAAATCCAATGAGCGCTCGAAAAATTAAGCGCTTGGCGGCAGAGGGGACCGCGCGCGAGCTTACCCCGCCAAGGCTTAAAGACAAGACCTGGGCCAAGGCCGGCGCATCGCCAAGTCGCGCCGCGGCCAAGCTTGCGCGAATCGTTGCGGCTGACGCGGCTGCTATCCTTGACAGCAAGGACCCGGCGCGCGGCGCCGCGCAAGACGGAAGCACGATGGCCGCGCCCGCCGCGGCGGCGCCGAACGCTTCGCGCGAAACGGCGGGACCAGACCTTGAACGCTTGTCTTATAATTTGGCGCGGCTCGCGGAACAGGGCGCTCGAGCGCTCGCCGCCTATTTCAATTCCCACGAAACCGGCGGCAAGACCGATGCGTCCGTCGAACTAACCGATGCGTTTCGTTCGATTGGCCGTATCGCCGAACATTGGTTGAGCGATCCAATCCGGGCGCTTGAAGCGCAGTCCTCTTTGACGGTTCAGTTTCTAGGCCTTTGGGCCCAGAGCTTGCGCCAGATGTCCGGCGGATCCGAAAACCCGTTCGTGCCCTATGACCCTTCGGACAAAAGGTTCGCCGCGCCGGAATGGCGGGAGAGTCCGTTCTTCGATTTCCTGCGGCAGGCGCACGCCATCGTCTCGCGCTGGGCCGAGGATCTCGTTTTGCGCTCGAACGTTGTCGATCCGCGGATTCGCGACAAGGCCAAATTTTATCTGCGGCAAATATCGAGCGCCCTTTCGCCGTCCAATTTCCTCGCCACCAACCCCGAACTCCTTAAAGTGACCTGGGCGTCGAGCGGCGACAATCTGGCCCGTGGCGCAGCGCTGCTCGCGCAGGACATGGAGGCCGGCAAAGGCACGCTCAAAATCAGCCGAACCGATTCCTCGAAGTTCGAACTCGGCGTCAATATCGCGACGACCCCCGGCAAAGTTATCTTTCGCAACGATCTCATGGAACTCATTCAATATGCGCCGGCAACCGATAAAGTTTTCAAGAGGCCTTTGCTCATCGTGCCTCCTTGGATCAATAAATTCTATATTCTCGATTTGAACCCCG
>JBQTKC010000332.1:0-4524 GCA_052386575.1 Beijerinckiaceae bacterium | reverse complement strand
TCTTGTCCTCGAACTCCGCCATCGTTTGGGCGAGCGCGCGCCCGGCGTCGGCGTTATGGCCGCCGTCGAGCCAGATCTCCGCGCCGGCCGGAACAAGCGCCGCCACCCGGCCATTGGCAAGGTTTTGCAAACGGCCTGGCCATTCGGCCCGCGCCACGCCCTCCTCGAAGGCAGAAGCCGCGAGACTTGGTTCGATCTTGCGCAGCGTGGCGATCGCGGCCGCCGCATTTTGATGTTGATGGCGGCCAACGAGGCGTGGCAACGGCAGGTCGAGAAGGCCGCGCTCGTCCTCAAAGACAAGGCGGCCATGTTCTTCGCGCGCGTCGTAGTTCTGGCCCGCGGCAATCAGCGGCGCGCCGGCGCGGCTGGCTTCCCGCGCGATCACCGCCAGCGCGGTGTCGTGCTGGATGCTCACAATCGCGGGGGCGCCGGGTTTTAGGATTCCGGCCTTCTCATAGGCGATTTTATCGACCGTCGCGCCAAGGAATTCCGGGTGATCGATCGAGACCGGCGCGATGACCGTGGCCTTTGGCCGCGCGATGACGTTGGTCGCGTCGAATCGTCCGCCGAGCCCCACTTCCAGCAGCAGATAATCGGCCGGATGCTCGCTGAAAAGCTTAAAAGCCGCCGCGGTGGTGACTTCAAAGAAAGTGACCGGTTGGCCTTCGTTGGCCTTTTCGCACGCGGTCAAGGCAGTAAACAGCTCGCCGTCGCCGACGAGTCGCCCTCCGCCTTCCGCGCCAAGCCTGATGCGCTCGTGAAAACGCACCAGATGCGGCGAGGTATAGACGTGAACGCGCTTTCCTGCCGCTTCGAGAATGGCGCGCAAGAAAGCGATGGTCGAACCTTTGCCGTTGGTTCCGGCAACATGAATGATTGGCGGCAGGCGCTTCTCCGGCGACCCAAGCGCGGCAAGCAGCCGCTCGATCCGGCCGAGCGACAGCTCGATCGTCTTGCGATGGAGGGTGAAAAGGTGGGAGAGGAGCGCGTCGAGCGAGTCCATGATGGCCTTATTCCGCGACTCTTAGGCGGCGGCGTGCTCGACTGGCTCCGTCCGCGTCAACAGCGCGCAAAGGCGGGCAAGCGTCGCCCGCATATCCCCTCTTTTCACCACCATGTCGATCATGCCATGTGCCTCGAGATATTCGGCGCGCTGAAAGCCTTCCGGCAGGCGCTCGCGAATCGTTTGTTCGATCACCCTTGCGCCGGCAAAACCGATGACCGCGCCGGGTTCGGCGATGTGGATATCGCCGAGCATGCCATACGAGGCCGTGACTCCGCCCGTCGTCGGATTGGTCAGGACGACGATATAGGGAAGCTTGGCGTCGCGCAGACGCTGCACGGCGATCGTCGTGCGCGGCATTTGCATCAGCGAGAAGATGCCTTCCTGCATCCGGGCGCCGCCCGAGGCCGTAAAAATGATGAAGGGCGTGCGCCGCTCGACCGCCGCCGTCATGCCTGTTATGATGGCCTCGCCCGCCGCCAGGCCAAGCGAGCCGCCAAGGAAATCGAAATCCTGCACCGCGGCAATAATGTCCATGCCCTGCAATTTGCCAAAGGCGAGTATTACCGCGTCGGACGCGCCGGTTTTCAGGCGATATTCCTTGAGCCGGTCCGTGTAGCGCTTGATATCGCGGAATTTTAAGGGGTCTAGCGGCACTTCCGGCGTCGCGATCTCCTCATAGGCCGCGTCGTCGAAAAGATTGTCCAATCGTGCCTTGGGAGCGAAGCGCATGTGGTAGCCAGAGCCCGGCACGACGAAGAAGTTCGCTTCGAGATCCTTGTGAAAAACGAGTTCGCCGGACTCAGGGCATTTGACCCACAGGTTTTCAGGGGTCTCGCGGCGCAGCAGAGACCTGACCTTGGGCGGGACGACATTAGAGATCCAGTTCATAGGCAATCCAATTTTTGGCGATCCAGTTCTTGGCGATCCAATTTTTTGGCGGGGTCTGTCCTTGCGGGTCGTGTTGCGGCTCTTCAGTCCAGGGCTTGTGCCGCGGTCCGAACGCCCTTGGCGATATCGGCGACCAAACCGGCAACCGCTTCTACGCTTTTCCCGGTCGCCTTGCCATTGCTATCGAGCGAGGCCCGCAGGGCTTCGATGATCGCCGTGCCGACCACCACCCCATCGGCGTGCGCGGCAATCGCGGCGGCGCTTCCGGCATTCTTCACCCCAAAGCCGACCGCGACCGGCAAGCTCGTGTGCGCCTTGATCCGGCTTACCGCCGCGGCGACCTTGGAAGGATCGGGAGGAGACGCCCCGGTAATGCCGGTGATCGAGACATAATAAACATAGCCCGAGGTATGGGCGAGAACGGCCGGCAGCCGGGCAACGCCGGTCGTCGGCGTCGCGAGGCGGATGAAATTCAGCCCCGCCGCAAGCGCGGGCAGGCAGAGTTCGCCATCCTCTTCCGGCGGCAGATCGACGATGAGCAGGCCATCCACCCCGGCAGCCTTCGCGTCGCGCAGGAAAGCGCCGGCGCCATACACATAGACCGGGTTGTAATAGCCCATGAGCACCACCGGGGTCGTGGAATCGGAAATGCGGAAATCGGCGGCGAGCGCCAGCGTCTTGGCGAGAGTCGTTCCGGCGCCAAGCGCGCGCCGCCCAGCCGCCTGGATTACCGGGCCGTCCGCCATCGGGTCGGTAAAGGGCATGCCAAGCTCGATCACATCGGCGCCTGCCTTGGGAAGGGCCTTTAGAATAGCAAGGCACGTTGCGAGATCGGGATCGCCAGCCATCACGTAAGTCACGAGCGCGGCGCGGTTTTGCCGCGCAAGCTCGTCGAAGCGGCGGCCGATGCGTGTTTGCATGGGAATTTGGGGCGAGAGGGGAAATCCGGGCCGGGGGCCCTCGCAAAAAAACGCTCTACCACGGCGGCGGCGCGGACGGAAGGATAATCCGGGATGAACATCGGCCGGCTGGCGGCGCTCGATGTTTCCAGAGTCATTGGCGGCCTGAAGCAAGCCGGATTTCTTGCTCAGCTCGGGAGTCCGGTAAGCAGCGCCGCGCCCAACCCACCTTGCGAACGGCGAAGCAATCGAGCCGGATCCGGACGCGGATGGCGGCATGTTTCAATTTGGCGCCCGCCGCGTTCGAATTCATTCCAACTTGGCCGGCATCGGCGGCGAACTTTTCAAGCCAAAAGAGGCTGTATGCGGCCGCACAAAAAAATTTGTCTACCCCCCAATTGGGGGATGCGCGCAGGCGCTTTCATTGCCACTATACAGACGCGGCTGAGTAAACATAGAGTCGCACCTTCCTTCGACGCGCAAAGCGGCTTACAGGAAACTCCAGGTCGCCGTCGCGGACATTCGGTTCTGAGGTGCTGGTAAACTATGCCTTAACTTCAGTTTGAGTTAACGTGCGAATTTAGTCGCTTTCCCCGCGCCCGCCAGCAGACGCGGGGGAACTCTTTGTTAGAATTTCTAGTATTCGCAATGACAACTCGGCCATTGCCGTCCCCTCCCCGCCAAAGAAACTTGGAAGCACCACGGAACAAGATAGGTACACGCCAGTCAAACTTCGCGCCAGGATTTTACCAAGGCTGGTGACACCGGCGCGCCGCGAGCAAGACGTTCCGGGCTTTATCTCCTTGGCTTCGTGGCGGCCGCCATGGCGATCCGCGAGGGCCTTGTCATGGCTTCGAGCCGCAAACACTCGCCGAGCCGCGCCTCACTCAACAAACCTTCGTCGAGAACAATTGCCGCAACCGTGCGCCGCTCATCGAGCGCCCGGCGGGCGATGCGCGAGCAGGTCTCGTAGCCAAGCACGGGGCCAAGCGCGGTCACGAGGCCAATCGAGTTTTCGACGAGCTCAAGGCAGCGCTCGCGATCCGCCTCGATGCCACTGACGCAGCGCCGCGTCAAAGTGTCGATCGCAGCACTTAGCATCCGCACGGATTTTAGGATGGAAAAGCCGATCGCCGGCTCGAACGCATTGAGCTGGAGCTGGCCGCCCTCGGCGCACATCGTCACCGTGAGATCATGGCCGATGACGAGATAGGCAACCTGGCTCACGGCCTCCGGGATCACCGGATTGACTTTTCCGGGCATGATCGAGGAGCCGGCCTGGACCGGCGGCAGCCGGATTTCGCCAAAACCCGCGCGCGGGCCAGACGAAAGCAGGCGCAGATCATTGCAAATTTTTGCAAGTTTTACGGCGATCCGCTTGAGCACGCCCGAGAACAAAACAAAGGCGCCCATGTCGGACGTCGCCTCGATCAAATTGGGAGCGAGCACCATCGGTTCGCCCGAGACATGCGCGAGCTCCTCGACGGCAAGCGAAGGATAGCAGGGATCGGCGGTGATCCCGGTCCCGATTGCGGTCGCGCCGAGGTTCACCTCGCGAAACAGCGCGGCGGCCTCCCGCAGACGGTCGATGTCCTCCTTTACGGTGGTGTGAAACGCATCGAACTCCTGGCCTAGCGTCATCGGCACCGCGTCTTGCAATTGGGTGCGGCCGATTTTGAGCACGTCGGCGAATTCGACCGCCTTGGCCTTAAGGGCATAGGCTAGTTCTTG
>JBQTKC010000331.1:0-3338 GCA_052386575.1 Beijerinckiaceae bacterium | reverse complement strand
CCGCACTATATTCGCCGCCTATTCCAGCGCCGGTAAGCATGCGGAACAGACAAAAGCTTTCCAGATTCCAGGCAAATGCCGTAGCGGCCGTGGAAACCAAATAGAGACCTAGCGTAATGAAAAATAGCAGCCTGCGGCCTAGCCGGTCCGTCATCCATCCAAAGCCAAGCGCGCCAATGACCGCGCCGGCGAGATAAAAGCTTGACGCCAGGCCGATGTCGGATGCGCTGAAGCGCAGGCGGGGGCTCGCTTCGAGGGCGCCGGCGATAGACCCCGCAAGTGTGACTTCAAGACCATCGAGCACCCAGGTAATTCCGAGCGCCGCCACAACCAGTGTATGAAATCTTCCCCAAGGCAGACGATCGAGACGGGCCGGGACACGGGTTTCGATAGTGTCGCGGGCCGCATCTTGCATCTTTCGCCCTCGCGGCTTCGGCTTCTTGCGCGGCCGGTGACCGCCACCTATAAGGGCGGTCGTCCGCGCGATGGGCTTCCCACATCGGATTGTTCGCCGGCCGCGGCGGGCGCGACCGCTTGAATCAACCGCTCAAGCATACTCGCACGATCCGCACCACATTGCTCACAGAGCTACAGACGCACTTTGCCGCGGCATCGGCGCCAATTGCCACGGCGGCGCGGCGGAGGAGTCCGGCAGCGCGTGCCGCTGGGACTTCATTAGGCTGGCGGAGGAAGCCTCCGTTTGGAATGCCGCAAGGGACGCCGCCTGGCACCGGGCGACGGCTCCGAAGCTGGCGCGGCGGGGCGGGCGGTAAGCTCGCGGCGAAAAACAAGAAGAGCCGTTATCACGAGAACGATTATCGATGGCACAGTGGACATGAGGATACCCCCGATGTTTTCTATGACGAACTTGCGAAAGGTTTGACCGAAACGCCCTCTATCAGGTCTAGGCCGAACCCGTCGCCCTATTGCTCCACGCTCACGCGACACAAACGCGGAAATGTCCGCGCGACAGAAAGTGAGTCCGGCATTTCGTCAAAATTTCGGCGACATTATGCCCAGTGTATAAAGAAAAGCTGGTGTGGGACTTGTGCAACAGTTCGCGTCGCCTTGAAACTGAAGCGGCCACAGACGTGGACTTGGTCTCCAGATCTCGGCCTCGCGCACTTGGGGTTCAAGGAATTTTAACAATTGCAAGGGATCTTGAGCATGTAGGGCGGCAAGAGGCGCCTGCCTTTCTCTCGCCGGCCTGTGCCAGGGCTTTCCTCATGAGGTAGCCGCGAAGCGGCCGTCTCGAAGGAAGCGGCGTGCGAAACCAATGCCGTAAAGTCCTCATGCTGATTGCTTGAGGAAACGTTTCACCGGGTCGCGCCGGACGTTACCCTTGTGCTTGCATCTCCGGCCGCATGTGGCCATGCTAGCCGGCATGGCAATTCCATTGGATCACGCACGCGGCGCGGCACGGCTTGGCGGCAATAGCTTGGCCCGGCTCAACGAGCGCTCGCGCGAAATTTTTAGGCTGATCGTCGATTCCTACCTCGCACATGGCGAGGCGGTCGGATCGCGTCACGTCGCGCGGCTCTTGCCGGCGCCTCTGTCGCCGGCCTCGGTCCGCAATGTGATGCAGGATCTCGAAGAGATCGGCTTGATCTATGCGCCGCACACCAGCGCGGGGCGGCTCCCCACCGAGTTGGGCTTACGCTTTTTCGTCGATGCGCTGCTCGAATTGGGCGACGTCAGCAAAGAGGAACGCGAGCGGATCGAGGCGCAGGTTAAAGCCGCCTCGAAGGAGCAGAACCTCGAAGCGCTGCTCGGCGACGCGATGATGATGTTGTCGGGTTTGACCGGCAGCGCCGGGGTCGTCGTGACCACGAAGGAAAACGCGCGGCTCAAACATGTCGAGTTCGTCAGGATCGAGCCGGAGCGCGCGCTCGCCGTGCTCGTCGCCGAGGACGGTTCGATCGAAAACCGGATCCTGCAAATACCGGCTGGGCTGCCGCCGTCCGCCTTGTGCGAGGCCGGCAATTATCTCAATGCGCGGATGAGGGGCCGCACCTTGCAGGAAATCAAGTGCGAGATCGAGGCCTCGCGCAAGCTTGCCGAGGCAGAACTCGGTAAATTATCGGCGCGGCTTGTCGAAGCTGGGCTGGCGAGCTGGGCTGGGCCAGCCGCGCAGGGCCCGCAGTTGATTGTCAGGGGTCAGGCCAATTTGCTGCAGGACCTCACCGCGATCGAGGATCTCGAGCGGATCCGTTTGCTGTTCGCCGATCTCGAAACAAAGAAGGACGTGATCGATCTTTTGAGCCGGGCCGAGGGCGGCGACGGCGTTCGCATCTTTATTGGCTCCGAAAACAAGCTCTTCTCGCTGTCGGGTTCCGCAATGATCGCCGCGCCGTTTCGTGACCGGGAGCAGCGCATCGTCGGGGTGCTCGGCGTGATTGGTCCGACGCGGCTCAATTACGCGCGAATCGTGCCGATGGTGGATTTTACGTCCAAGACCGTCGCGCGTCTCTTGCAATCGCGCTAGAGCGCTTTCGGATTCAGTGGAATCAGAAAGCGCTCTAGACTTCTGTTTTATCGCATTTTCTTAACGCGAACCGGTGTCCACTTCGCTCGAAAATGCTCTAAGCGGTCCTGCTTCCCGCGAAACCCGCCGGAGTCGTGGCCTGTTCACGCGGCGGCGAGCTGCCTTGCGGAATCGACGCGGTAGGTAAGCGCCTCGGCGAGATGGAGGCGCGCGATCTCGCCGGCGCCATCGAGGTCGGCGATCGTCCGGGCGAGTTTTAAGACCCGGTGAAATCCCCGCGCGGAAAGATGCAGGCGCTCGGAAGCCTCTCTGACCAAGGTGAGGCCAGGGGCATCGAGTTGCGCCGCCGTTTCGATGACATTGGCGGGCGCGGCGGCGTTGGAGAGGATCCCCGGAAGACCGAGCCCGGAATAACGCGCGACCTGGATATTTCGCGCGGCGGCGACGCGTTCCGCGGTCTCCCTTGAACCCTCGGCGGGGGGCGGCAGCATCAGATCGGCGGCGGCGACAGCCGGCACTTCCACATGGAGATCGATACGATCGAGCAAGGGCCCAGACAGACGTGCCTGATATTGCGCGATGCAGCGAGCAACGGGTTGCCGGTTGCAGATAAAGCCGGGTTCGCTCGCATGGCCGCAGCGGCAGGGATTCATCGCCGCGACGAGCTGAAACCGCGCCGGATAAACGATCCGGTGGTTCGCCCGGGCGATCGCGACTTCGCCGGTTTCGAGCGGCTGCCGCAGGCTGTCCAAAACTTGCGGCTGGAATTCCGGCAATTCGTCGAGAAACAAGACGCCATGATGGGCGAGCGAAATTTCGCCTGGCCGCGCGCGCGTGCCGCCGCCGACAAGCG
>JBQTKC010000330.1:0-4709 GCA_052386575.1 Beijerinckiaceae bacterium | reverse complement strand
AGTAGCTTTGTGAATGATGGCCACAACCCTCTTGTCAGTTGCCAGCTTGTCCCAATCGATGTCGTTTTGCTCGAAGGGGTCAATCACGATAGCCTTAGCCCCGTCGCTCCATGGAGCGAAGAACTCGGAAGGAGTTTCCGCCGTACGAGCAGCGAAGGTACCGCTCAGAAAAATAACTAACACAATAAGCCTTTTCATACCTCATCTCCTGATCAGAGCTGCCTGATCCGGCCAAACGAGTCTGTCGTAACCGGTCCTCCGCATGCGAAGATGTCAAAGGCGGGCTGCCGAAAGAACCGCCTTGGGGGCTGGTGCCTAGTTATGTGTGATTGCCAAACAGCACGTAACGGATGCTCCGTGCATCGAACGTCCCGGTGCGCTGGTAGGACGGGAACCATAACCCGTTTTATCGCATGCACCATGCGCTCGTTCCGAAATGCTGCCATGTCCAGATGCTCATGGTTTTGTCTCCAAGGGTCGACGAACGGCATTACAAAGCGATTCCGTAAATCTCTCGGCACGGGAGATTTCCGCGTATTCGTTCAGGCTACCGAGGGTAAGGTAGCCTGCACCCCAGTGCACGAAGTCTTTCCGTATCACCCTCCTGCCCGCGTTTCTTGATCTCTTCGCGTCTCTTGATCTCTCCTTCCTTCTTCGCTGCCTGGCCGACCTGCGCCTTAGCCATGTCTACGGCGTCAATATGGTCTAAACACTTTGCCGCTTTACCAGTCACGAACGCCGTTTGGATCGTTACGGGGCCAATGTCACGAAGTGTTCCAGGGTCCTTGCGGAAGCGGAAGCTGCTGATCATCGACAGCGCCTCGCTCTTCGCCTTTGTCATGGTATCCGGATCTTCCGGCGGTACTACGACCGCGACGCGCTGCTTGAGCCCCAGGCTGCCTTGCACCGGTTGGGAGGAATCCGGTCGCCCTTCGAGGCTCATGGCTATCTTCTCTGTCTCGTAGAAATAGAGCGCGTTGCTGCACCCAATCAACCACGTAAATGCGATCGCCAATACCAGTACCCCTGTCAGTCGCATGATGGCTTCTCCTTCGTCGTCTGATCGGTCGTTCCTCCACCGTTCTGTGCCGTATCTTCCGGTAGTGGAGTTTTGCCAAAGATCGCTGCCCGGATTCGTGCATACCCTTCCGCATCCTGGGCCACATACACTGCCGAGTCACCGGTCGCGATAAAGTGGTTGAACCGCACATCCTCCAGCCCGTCAGCATAGACACAGCTCACCGCGGCGAGGCTCATGGCATCGAAGCGGTCGTTCGGATCCGTCGCCTGAGCATCTTCCTGACGCGGCACCAGTGCGAAGGTCTCGCGGTCGTAGCCGAAGATCATATGTCCGGTACCCTCGGCGCTGGCGGCGACATCCATACCGAGTACCGTATCGGTAACGTAGACCAGGTGGGTAGTCTGACAACCGCCGAGCAAGGCTGGCGCCAGGCCAAACAACAATAATAGTCGAGTCATGGGTAACCTCCCTTGAGATAGTAGACGTTGGTTTCGTTGCTGTTTTCGGAGTTATACTTGAATAGAAGGACGCCGTTGAAGTCACGGGGTACCAGCAACGCGCTCGCGGAACGCGCCCCGAGCAGGACCCCGGTACGAAGCCGGTTCAGGCGCAGGGCCAGGCCGGCATCCTCGGTGACCAGCGCCACAGGATCGCTCGATGCACCGAGGGCGGCGCCGTCCTTGATCGCCGGCACCTCGCGCAGGCGTGTATCCGTCTCGCTTGGAAAGACCGGCGGTACGGCGAGCTGAATACCGGCAGGCCGCGGCTTAGGATAGACGTACAAGCGCCTCGATCGGCCGATCGTGAGGCCAGCATCTACCGTATTCGTGATCAGGTGTCCCCCCCATGCCTCCAATCTGAGCACATAGGCGGTGTCGTTTTCGTAGAGGCGGGTGGTCACGAGGCCGCGGTCGTTGACGGCGCAGCCCGTGCAAAGATACACGGTCAGAGCGATCACGCCCGGGACGCGCGCCCAGTATGGACAGGCATTACGCTGGCGGGGGTGGCCGGTCTTTCCGGAGGCCTTGGCGAACTGCCGCATTTCTTATTCTCCTTATGAGCATGCCCGAGTTTTCCTCCGCGAGAGGGCATGGCGAGGATATTCCGGAGCAAGTCGTTTTTTAATATAGCATAGCCTGAGCTACTTTCAATGCGTACCCGCGGGACATGATGACGAGGATCCAAGGCCGCATTTTGTCCCCTACAGCCAGGAACCGCTCACCCTACCGTTTGAATCGTCTCAACCCGCCGCCTGGCCACGGCACGGGCAGTGCCGCGCTCGGCTGAGCCCGGGTCCGCAGACCCCTAACAGCATACGTTCTCCCGCTGGCTGCTACAGTGAAATAGTTCACTGAATGTGCCCTGGTGATCGGTGTATGTTTGAAATTTTCCTTCGGTTCCGGCCTTCTCGTCCCGACTCACCGGGCTACCGCTCCTTGAAAAGGCGCTCGCCAACGCCGGAGGGGCCACGCCTCGAATAAGTGATTAAGCGCCTGGGTACTTCGCATCCGCCAGCGGCTCGCCCGGTCCCTTCGACGCGGCAGCGCGGGTGCCCCAGAAGGGTAGGGAACCTCAAGGCCGATCGGGTTAAAGCGCCCGTCGAACGTAGATCCGGCGAGAAGGCGCGACGCGCCGCACCGGGCCCGACGCACACATCACTGCATCGCCTCCCCGCCGGTGATGAGCCGGGTGCTCCGCTGAAAGGTGAGGTAGGCCCAGAACCATTGCACGGCCACCGACAGCCGGCTGCGCGCCCCGACCAAGAACAGGATATGCACCGCCCCCCACAGCCACCAGGCCAAAGCGCCCTTGAGCCGCAGCCAGCCGAAATCGGCCACGGCCGCCTTGCGCCCGATGGTGGCGAGGCTGCCGAGATGGGTGTAACGGAAGGGTCCGGGGAGGGCGCGCCCTTCGATCCGGGCGCGGATATGCCGGGCGGCATAGGCCCCGCCCTGCTTGGCCGCCGGCGCGAGTCCCGGCACCGGCTGGCCGTTCCAGCCTTGGGAAAGCGCGGCGTCACCGATGGCGTAGACATTCGGCAAACCCGGCGGCCTGAGATCGGGTCCGACCTTGAGACGGCCGGCGCCGTCGGCCTCGGCGGGGGAATAGGCGCTTACAAAAACCACATCGACAAAATATTGTTGATTGCTATGCAGCGATCCGCAGGTCATCCATGAGGGTGAACATGTTTTGGCGGATGGCTTCGTAGTGTTCGTCGATTGGGCTCCAAGTCTTCGGCTTGCGACCCATCCTGGGTTTGCCCACACCGGCCAGGATCGGGCGGAGGACCTTTTCTCGAAGGATCACGAGTGCCGCAATCATGCGGATGGCTTGCGGCGGAACCCGAGATCGGTGGGAGTTGTCAAGCTTGCTCACCAGGTCTTTGCCGCGGAGCTTCTTGAGGTCGTAAGCGGCCCGACGCGTGTCATAAGTATAGTGGGCTGGCCCCGGCATGGATTGAACGGCCTGCGCCAATTGGCCCGCGGTGAACCCATCGGGTGTACAGGCCAAGGCGAGGGCTGCACGAAGCACGACGCGGGTTCTCGGCTTATTGAGATCGATGCCACCCACCCGCGTCTTGCCGACCCGAGAGGGATCTGGAAGCTGATTGAGCGTCTCGTCGCTGATGAACGCCGCATCCATACAGCACACGTTGCCGAGGAACCCCTCCAAGATCGCGTGGAGCCGAACGACGATCTGAGGGAAGCGCTCTAGACGCCTCCCGCAGCGAAGGGCTTGGGTGTTGTGGACAATGACCTCGATACGAAGCACGCGCTCGCCTTTGGTATACATCTTCAGAGTCAGCTTGCCGAAGTGCAACTTGAAGATCGTCAGGTCGTAGCTAGGTGTCTCGACCACGACTTCACATCGAGGGGCCTTGCCTTTGCGGTCCCGGTAAGGACGGGTTTTCATGCCGAAGAGGGTTTTCAGCCGTTTCACATTCAAGCGAACCCGAGTCCGGTCAATCACCCCCTGAAAGACCTGCTCCATCTGCCCGCCAAGGTGAAAGAGGAGATTACGGCTGTACTCGACTTGATAGACCGAGTAGGCGTAGTGAAACCCGCTGCGTTGCTGCTCTTCGAGGTCCAACGCGAAACATAGACACGCGGTGTAGATCCAACGCTCGCAGAGTTGGCTCAAGCGCCCTATCGTCTCGACTTCGGACAAGGTGTCTGCGACTTTTGCCAACTCCGCGGGCGTGGAAACACCCGTGAAACAGTTGCCCTCCTTGCTAAAGCTCACTCCTGCCCGCCGGGCTTGGCAGGCCACGTATTCATGACCGTTAAGTATGATCTGCGCGCCAAAGGGGGGATGGCCCGCCAGCTTGATGGTGAGGTGTCCCCACTCGGGATCCAGGATGTGGAACGAGTAGTGATTGATAAAGGCCCGCTTGGCTTCCAGGTTCTGAATGACCCCCTGGCGGGATCGCTTCACCTCCCAGAGCGTGGCTACGGCTCGACCCACCAACACCAAGAACACGCCGCGGACATTGGGATTTTTCTTCAGATGTGCGGCGGCGATTTCGTGCTTTCGTTCTTCGCGGTCGCAATCGATGACCGGTACGCCGCTCGCTCTCGCCCAGCCACGCACCCGGCGGCTGAAGCGCCCCGCCATCCGTATCAGGTGTGCATTGCCCAGTTGGTCATCGGAACCGCCGTGCAACCGTCGCCACCAGCTACGGAAGCCA
>JBQTKC010000329.1:0-4136 GCA_052386575.1 Beijerinckiaceae bacterium | reverse complement strand
GTCCAAAAGCTCTGGTCCCCGGATCATGTTCCGGGGATCGTTGCTTTTTCCGTCCACGGCGCGCTGCCCGATCACAAGACCGGCCTCGCAGGCAAAGGCTGAGAGAAGATGCAATGCCCCGTCCCCGGCGGGTTCAGGTTCCGGCTGGCCCTTGCGGCGGGCCGGCGCCGGCGAGCCGGGTCAGATAGTTTCCATAGCCGGATTTGCCGTAGCAGCGGGCGTTTTCGGCCAAAAGGTCACGATCGATAAAACCTTTGTAATATGCGACTTCCTCCGGGCACGAGATCTTTAAACCTTGGCGGCGCTCGAGAATTTCGACATATTTGCCAGCCTCGAGAAGGCTCTCGTGGGTTCCCGTGTCGAGCCAGGCAAAGCCGCGGCCCATGATCTCGACCGCGAGCTGTCCGCGCTCCATGTAGACCCTGTTGACATCGGTGATTTCGAGTTCGCCGCGCGCCGAAGGTTTTAAGGAGGCGGCGATGCCGAGCACGCTGTTGTCGTAAAAATAGAGTCCGGTCACGGCCAGCGCCGAGCGCGGCCGCGCGGGTTTTTCCTCGATCGAAATGGCCCGCCCATTGGCGTCGATTTCGACGACGCCGTATCTTTCCGGGTCGGCGACGACATAGCCGAAAACCGTGGCGCCCCTGGGTCTCGCCGCCGCCGAGGCCAAAAGATCCGGCAGACCATGGCCATAAAAAATATTGTCGCCAAGGATCAACGCGACGTGATCGCCGCCGACGAAATCGCGCCCGATGTTGAAGGCGTCCGCCAGTCCGCGCGGCTTATCCTGCGTCGCGAAGCTAAGGCGGATCCCGAACTTGCCGCCATCGCCGAGCAAATCCTTAAATAGACTTTGATCCTGGGGCGTCGTGATGATCAAGATATCGCGGATATCCGCCGTCATGAGGACGGACAGCGGATAATAGATCATCGGCTTGTCGTAGACCGGCAATAATTGCTTGGAAATCACCAATGTCAGGGGATAAAGCCTGGTGCCGGAACCGCCCGCGAGAATGATGCCTTTCATGTTTCGGCCCGCGTTTCCGCGAAAAGCATTTCGACCGTCTCTTGCACCCGCGTTTGCCACGCGCGGGCCCGATAACCGAAGACGGAAGAAAACAGGCTGCTATCGAGTTCGGAATTGGCGGGCCGCCGGGCGGGGGTTTTATAGTCCGCGGTCAAGATCGGTGTAACCTTCGGCAAAAGCCCGGTCGCTGGCGCCTGGGCTTCGACGATGGCACTGGCGAACTTGTGCCAGGTCGTGGCGCCATCGCCCGCGAAATGATAGGTGCCAAAAGCCTCGATGCCGTTCCCCAAGGCGCGATCGATCGCAAGGGCGGCTTCCGCGAGGTCTTGCGTCGCGGTCGGGCAACCGCGCTGATCGGCGACGATCCGCAGCTCCTCGCGTTCGCGCGCAAGACGCAAGACGGTCTTGAGGAAATTCGCGCCGAACCTTCCGTAGACCCAGCTCGTGCGCACGATGAAATGGCGCGAATTTGCGTGCCGGACCATGGCTTCGCCCGCGGCCTTCGTCTTGCCGTAAACGCCAAGCGGCGCGAGCGGATCCGACTCCACGTAGGCGCCAATTTTCGTGCCGTCGAACACATAATCCGTCGAGATTTGGATGACCGGCACCTGTTGCAGGGCCGCCGCCCGCGCGACAGTTTCCGCTCCCGCGGCATTGGCGGCGTAGGCCGCCTTGGGCTCGCCTTCCGCGCGATCCACGGCGGTGTAGGCGGCCGCGTTGAGAACCAGGCGCGGCTTAACTGCAAGAATCGCGGCCTTGACGGAGGCGAAGTCCGCGATGTCGGCTTTGGCACGATCAAATCCGATGGCCTCGATAGCGCGGGCCTTGGCAAGCGCTTGCACTTCGCGGCCAAGCTGGCCCGCGGCGCCAAGGACGAGAATCGGCGCGTTCATGCCACGGTTCCAAGCCGTTCGCCCCGATAGACGCCGGAACGGATCCGTTGCCACCAATGGGGATTGTCGAGATACCACCGCACCGTTTTGCGTAAACCGGTGTAAAAGGTTTCGCGCGGCGCCCACCCGAGTTCGCGTTTAATCTTACCTGCGTCGATGGCATAGCGCTGGTCATGCCCCGGCCGGTCGGTCACATAGGCGATCAAGCGCGCGTGCGGTCCGCGCGCCTTGTCCGGCGCCATTTCATCCATGAGTTGGCAGATCCGGCGCACGGCGTCGAGGTTGGTTGATTCGCAGGCGCCGCCGACATTGTAGCTTTCGCCGGGCCGTCCGCGGAGAGCGATTTGGACCAGCGCCCTTGCATGATCCTCGACATAGAGCCAATCGCGGACATTGCCTCCGTCCCCGTAAACGGGGATGGGCTTGCCCTCGAGCGCATTCAGAATGGCGAGCGGGATGAGCTTTTCGGGAAAATGATAGGGCCCATAATTGTTGGAACAATTCGAGACGACCACCGGCATGCCGAAAGTGTGATGCCACGCCCGCGCCAAATGGTCGGACGCGGCCTTTGACGCGGAATAGGGCGAATTCGGCTGGTAGGGACTGGTTTCTTGAAAAAACCCATCCTGGCCAAGCGACCCGAAAACTTCGTCGGTCGAGACATGGTGGAAACGAAACCGCGCCTGCTCCGCCAAGCTCAGCTTTTGCCAATGCTCGCGCGCGCTTTGGAGCAGCACGTAGGTGCCGACGACATTGGTTTCGATGAAGGCGCCGGGCGCGTCGATGGACCTGTCGACATGGCTTTCCGCGGCAAGATGCATGATGGTGTCGGGGCGAAAACTTTCGCAGATTTGCCGCATCGCGCGCGCGTCGCAAATGTCCGCCTGCTTGAATTGATAGCGCGGATCGCCTGCGACATTGGCGAGATTATCGAGATTTCCGGCGTAAGTCAGCTTATCGGCGACGCAGACTTCGTGCGCGCTCGTCTCGATCAGGTGGCGCACCACCGCCGATCCGATGAAGCCCGCGCCTCCCGTGATCAAAAATCGTCTGTTCATAATGGTCTCACGTGCAATATGGCGAAACAAAATTCCTGAAAAAAGGAAGAACCGCGTCCTTGCCGGAAATCGCCGCGTCCGCGGCGCGGACCGGCCATGCGATCGCCAAGTCGGGATCGTCCCAACGCAAACCAGCGTCGCATTCCGGCGAATAGAAGCAATCGACCTTGTAGGAGACCTCCGTGTCTTGTTCAAGCGTGCAAAAGCCATGCGCGAAGCCAGGCGGCACGAAAAGCTGTTCGCCGCCATCTCCCGTCAACGTCGCGGAACACCAGCGGGCATAAGTGGGGCTGCCGCGGCGCAGATCGACCGCCACATCGAAGATCGCGCCGCGCAAGACCCTTACCAATTTGGCCTGGGCCGCCGGCGGGCGCTGGAAATGCAGGCCCCTGATGGTTCCGGCTTTTCGCGACAGGGACTGGTTGTCCTGGACGAAAACGCAAGCGACGCCCGCCTCCGCGTAAGTCCGGGCGTTAAATGTTTCGCAAAAATAGCCGCGCGCGTCGGCGAATTTCCTTGGTTGAAATAGCTTTACGCCTTCGAGCAACAATGGTTTCGCGCTCCGTCTTCGCGGCGGCAAGATAGCGGCGCCGGCCGCGGGGTTTCTTAGCGGCGTTTCTTATCGGCGTTTCTTATCGGCGTTTCTTAATAATGGTCATGCCGGCCTTGGGTATTGCCATGAGCCGGCAAAACGATTTTCGCCCGCCGGCGTAGGCCCTGTATTCGTCCATGTCCGGTTCATGCCGGCCGCGTCCCTGGGTGCGCCGGCGGCGCGCCATTTGGTTCGCCATCCTAGAGCATTTTCGCGCGAAGCGGACACCGGTTCGCGTTAAGAAAATGCGACAAAACAAGAGTCTAGAGCGCTTTCTGATTCCACTGAATCAGAAAGCGCTCTAAAAATCCGGCGTGATTTCGAGCGGCTCCGGCGTCTCGATGGTCCGGGGTTCCGGCTTGCTGGCAATATCGCATGAATTGGCGATTCGGCAACCGCGCGCCGGCGCGGCTCGGAGGTTAGGTTAACGGGCTTTTGGGCTATTTTGCGTTGACGGCGCGGCGCAAATCCCTGAGCGCTCCGATTCGGGCAGGGAACGCGGCCAAGGACGATCTGGTTTTCAAGCTTGCCGGCGAGCACAGTCGGCGCGATCTTCTTGCCTTGTT
>JBQTKC010000328.1:0-6603 GCA_052386575.1 Beijerinckiaceae bacterium | reverse complement strand
CGAACGCCGCTGGTAAGCTTTGGATCGTCACGCAATGTGGCATTGGGGGTGCTCCTTGACGGTGAGTCTCGACAACCCGCCCGAGTACCCCCTCTCACCGCTGACACAAACTCCCGTACATCACCGGCCAGGGTGTCCTTGTTGCTAAGACCGGAATTTGCCAATAAACTTTCCTTGAATTACAGGCGGTGTCCGATCCTGCCCGCGTTCCCGAAGGAGGGGTATTTGGATATTCACGAGTATCAGGCCAAGGAGATCTTGGCGAATTTCGGGGTGGCTGTGCCGCATGGCGCGGTCGCCTACAGCCCCGATCAGGCCGTCTATTGCGCCACCGAGCTCGGCGGCTGGCATTGGGCCGTAAAAGCCCAGATCCATTCCGGCGGCCGCGGCAAGGCCGGCGGCGTCAAGCTCTGCAAGACCTATCACGACGTGCGCGCCGCCGCCGCCGAGCTTCTAGGCAAGACGCTCGTCACCAATCAGACCGGCCCCGAAGGCAAGATCGTGCAGCGGGTCTATATCGAGGTCGCCGAACCCTTCGAGCGCGAGATTTACCTCGGCTTCGTTCTCGACCGCAAGGTCGAGCGGGTGCGGGTCATCGCCTCGCGCTTCGGCGGCATGGATATCGAGGAAATCGCCAAGGACCATCCGG
Organism: Beijerinckiaceae bacterium; assembly: GCA_052386575.1. Lineage (GTDB taxonomy): Bacteria > Pseudomonadota > Alphaproteobacteria > Rhizobiales > Beijerinckiaceae > Methylocapsa. The sequence goes on along the minus strand of JBQTKC010000328.1, from coordinate 5,954 downwards.
AGGAAATCCTGCAGGTGGTGGTCGAGCCGGCGGTCGGGCTCCAGCCGTTCGAGGCGCGCGAGCTCGCCTTCGGCCTCGGCCTCAACATCAAGCAGGTTGCCCGCGCCGTCGCCAGCATCCTCGGCAGCTACCGCGCCTTCCGCGATCTCGACGCCACCATGGTCGAAATCAATCCGCTGGTGGTCACCAAGGACGACCGGGTCGTTGCTCTCGATGCCAAGATGTCGTTCGACGACAATGCGCTGTTCCGGCGCGGCACGGTCGCCGACATGCGCGACCATTCGCAGGAAGATCCGCGCGAGGTCCAGGCCGCCGAGCACAATCTCAACTATGTCGGTCTCGACGGCAATATCGGCTGCATTGTCAATGGCGCCGGGCTCGCGATGGCGACCATGGACATGATCAAATATGCGGGCGGCGCCCCGGCGAACTTCCTCGACGTCGGCGGCGGCGCCTCGCCGGAACGGGTCGCCGCGGCGTTTCGCCTGGTGTTGTCCGACCATAACGTCAAGGCGATTCTGGTCAACGTGTTCGCCGGAATCAACCGTTGCGATTGGGTGGCCGAAGGCGTCGTCCAGGCGTGCCGCGAATTGAAGGTCGATGTCCCCTTGGTGGTGCGTCTTTCGGGCACCAATGTCGAGGCCGGGCGCGGCATTATTGAGAAAAGCGGCCTGCCGATTATTTCCGCCGAAACCCTCGCCGATGCCGCCAAGGCGGCGGTCGGCGCGGCCCGCGCCGCGCCGCGACGGGACGCCCGCACGGCCTGACTTTTCGATTGGCCGCGCTTGCGGGCGTTGCTGACCGCTCAAGTCAAGAAAGCACGCTTACGCGAGTGCTTTTTTCGCTATTTTCGCCGGCGGGAAGGTCCCTGATCTTCGCCGCGAATTGTTTTGGGGAAAGTCAAGCCATGAGCATTCTGATCGACGAAACAAGCCGGGTCCTGGTGCAGGGTTTCACCGGCGACAAGGGGACGTTTCACGCCAAGGAAATGATCGCCTTCGGCACCAAGATCGTCGGCGGCGTGACCCCCGGCAAGGGCGGCGCCAAACATCTTGGCCTGCCGGTTTTCAACACCGTGAAGGAAGCCATCAAGGAGACCGGCGCGACGCATAGCATCGCCTTTGTCGCGCCGGCCTTTTGCGCCGACGCGATCATGGAGGCGGCGGACGCCGGGATCAAGCTCGTCTGCTCGATCACCGACGGCATTCCGGCGCAAGACATGATGCGGGTGAAGCGCTATCTTTTGCGCTATCAGCGCGATCATCGCACCATGCTGGTCGGGCCGAACTGCGCGGGCATCATCAGCCCCGGCAAGGCGATGCTCGGCATCATGCCGGGCCATATCTATATGCGCGGCACGGTTGGCATCGTGTCGCGCTCGGGCACGCTTGGCTATGAAGCGGCGGCGCAGATGAAGGCGCTTGGCATCGGCGTCTCGACCAGCGTCGGCATTGGCGGCGACCCGATCAACGGCAGCTCGTTCCTCGATCATCTGGTGCTGTTCGAGCGCGATCCGGAAACCTCCGCGGTGATGATGATTGGCGAAATCGGCGGCCCCCAGGAGGCCGAGGCGGCGGCGTGGATCAAGAGTCACATGACGAAGCCTGTGGTTGGCTATGTCGCGGGCCTCACGGCGCCGAAAGGCCGCCGCATGGGCCATGCAGGCGCGATCATTTCGGCGAGCGGCGACAGCGCCGCCGAGAAGGCGGAGATCATGAAATCCTACGGCCTCGTCGTGGCGCAAAGTCCAAGCGAGCTTGGCACGGCGATCGCCGCGGTTTTGGCGCATTGAGGAGGCCGCCGCCGCTCGTCAAAATCGAAGGTCCGCGAAGGCACGCGCAGATTTTCCAGGGCCGCGCCGGAAGGGTGGGCAAGATCGCCGCGCTCTCGTTTGGCCGCCGCGGGGACGCCGATGACGGAGTTTAGGACAAGCAGACCGCAATTCGAGACCGGCAACGCGCCGGGAAGCATCAAAGCGGCGCTCGACGGCGAGGAAACCGCCGACATCCTCTTCGAGCTGCTGGCTGGCGTTGTGCACCGCCAGCATCCGGAGGTCGCGGCGGTGCTGAGGGGGAAATCCGGTGCCGGAGATTTCGCACCGGATATGCTCGCCCGTGTCTTCCAGGCGCACGGAATTTGGTTCCAGCTGCTTGCCATCGTCGAACAGCATACCGCGATGAGGCTGCGCCGCCAAACCGAGCGCGTGCGCGGCGAAACGGCGGTCGAGGGCACATTCGCCAATCTTATCGCCGAGGCGGCAAGTCTCGGCGTCGATGCGCAGGAACTGCGTTTGAGGCTTGCTTCGACGCGGATAAGACCGGTCATCACCGCCCATCCCACCGAAGCGAAACGCGTGACCATCCTCGAAAAGCATCGCCGCATCTATCGGCTGCTGGTCGAGTTGGAAAGCCAAAGATGGACCGCGCGCGAACGCACAGGCATTATCGATAATTTACGCGATGAGATCGCGCTTTTGTGGATGACCGGGGAACTGCGTCTTGAGAAACCAACGGTCGATCAGGAAGGCGCCTGGGGATTGCATTTCTTTCACGAGACGTTATTCGATGGGGTCCTCGATCTTTTGAAGAAGCTGGACCGCGTGCTCGTTCAGTATTATCCGGGCGAACGTTTCACCCTTGCGCCGTTCTTTCAATTTGGCTCTTGGATTGGCGGTGACCGCGACGGCAACCCTTTCGTCACCAATGAAGTCAGCCGCCGCGCACTCACTCAAAACGCGCTGGCCAGTCTGCGCTACTACGACGAGCGCATTTCCGTTCTGCTGCAGAGGCTGTCGATCGCCGAGCGGGCTCTTCGTCCCGCCCCGGCATTCCGGGCGGCCCTCGCCTCCGCCCTCGCCAGGGATTTTGGCGGGGTACTGATCGCCCAGCGCAATTCCGGCGAGCCTTACCGCCAGTTTCTTTCTTGCGTGCTGCGCAGGCTCAGGGCCACCATCGCCCGCTTCGAAAACAGAGGCGGCCGGGCCGGCACCGGCTACGGCAACGCCGACGAACTCATCTCCGATCTGCGGAGTCTCGAGGATGGGCTGGTTGAAAGCGGCGCCCCGGATCTTGGCGAGGACCTTGTGCGGCCGGTCCGCAGGGCGGTGGAGATATTCCGCTTCCGCACGGTCAGGCTCGATCTGCGCGAAAACACGACGCGCCTGACGGAAACTTTGCAGGCACTGTGGCGGGCATCCGCTGGCCAGAAGGGTGAAACGCCGCCGGACCCTGAGTCGGCGGAATGGAAAAATTGGCTGATCAGTGAGTTGGCCCGGCCGTTAGCGGCACCGCGTTCGCGGCGAGGCTTGCCGCCCGAGGCGCTGGAAATGCTTGGCATGTTCGAGCTCGCCGCCGACAAAGGCAAGGAGTTCGATCGCGAAGCCTTCGGCGGCTTCATCCTCAGCATGACCCGCTCGGTCGCCGACATCCTCGGCGCCTATCTCCTCGCCAAGGAAGCCGGAGTTTTCCTCGACGAAGCGGGCATCGAGGCCTGCGCCCTGCCGATCGTGCCGCTGTTCGAGACGATCGCCGATTTGAGCGCCGCGCCCGCCATCATGCGTGAACTTTTGGCGCTGCCCGTCGTCCGGCGCAGCGCCCGCGCCCAAGGAGGGGTGCAGGAAGTCATGATCGGCTATTCGGACTCCAACAAGGATGGCGGATTCTTGGCCTCCAACTGGGAATTGGCGAAGGCGCAGACGCGGCTTACCAAAACCGGAACCGAAAGCAGTATTCCGATCGCGTTTTTCCACGGCCGGGGCGGCTCGGTCAGCCGCGGCGGCGCCCCCACCGCGCAGGCGATCGCGGCGCAGCCCGCGGGCTCGATCAACGGACGCTTCCGGGTGACCGAACAAGGCGAGGTGGTCTCGTTCAAATACGCCAATCGCGGCACGGCGGCCTACCAGATGGAAGTGCTCGGGGCCGCGGTGCTCAAGCACGCGCTTATCTCCGAACGCGAGCAGGCGCTGGTGCCAAAGGCCGAGTTCGACGAGGCGATGGAGGCTCTCTCGGGTGCGGCCTACGCTTCCTATGCGGGGTTGCTTTCGCACCCCGATCTTTTGCCGTATTTTCAGGCGGCAAGTCCGCTCGAGGAAATCGCGCTGCTCAATATCGGGTCGCGGCCGGCGCGCCGTTTTGGCGCCCGCTCGCTAGCCGATCTCAGGGCAATCCCCTTCGTGTTCGCCTGGTCGCAAAACCGCCATGCGGTCACCGGCTGGTATGGAACGGGGAGCGGCATCAGTAGTTTCCTCGATGTGCGCAAGGTCCGCGGCGAGGCGATGTTGCGGCGGATGTTCACAGAATCCCGTTTGTTCCGGCTGATCATTGGCGAGGTCGAAAAAACCCTTTGCCTCGTCGATTTGAAAATCGCCCGCGAGTATGCGGGCCTTGTCGCCGACGTCATGCAGCGGGATGCCATCTTCGGCCTGATCGAGCAAGAGTATCGGCTGACCTGCGACATGGTCCTGCGGATAAGCAAGGAGCGCGAGATCGGCGAACGATTCCCAAGTTACCGGGCCCGCCTCGCCTACCGTCTGCCGACAATCAATCAGGTCAATCGCGACCAGGTCGAACTGTTGGCCCGCTTCCGTGCTTGCGAAACAGAAGAGGCCATGGAAGCGTATAAATCGAACCTGCTGCTGTCGATCAATTGCATCGCCAGCGGCCTTGGCGCGACGGGCTGAACCGGGCCTGGGCCATCATCAGGGATAGAGAGAGAGGAAAAAGGGCATGAGCTTCACCATCATCGAACAGGCAACGCCACGACTGCATCGCTCCGAACTCGCGGTTCCGGGCTCCAATCCGGGACTGTTCGAAAAGGCCGCGCAGTCGGCGGCGGATATTATTTTTCTCGACGTCGAGGACGCCGTCGCCCCCGACGACAAGGAGCAGGCCCGCAAGAATATCATCGCCGGGCTAAACGAGATCAACTGGGGCGCCAAGACCATGATGATAAGGATCAACGGTCTCGACACCCATTATATGTATCGCGATGTCGTCGATATCGTCGAGGCCTGCCCGCGCCTCGACATGATCCTGATCCCGAAGGCCGGCGTCGCGGCCGATGTCTACGCCGTGGACATGCTGGTGACGCAAATCGAAACCGCGAAAAAGCGCGAAAAACGGATTGGCTTCGAAGTGTTGATCGAGACCGCGCTCGGCATGGCCAATGTCGAGGCGATCGCGCAATCGAGCAAGCGGCTCGAGGCGATGTCCTTCGGGGTCGCCGATTATGCCGCCTCGACGCGCGCGCGCACCACGGTAATCGGCGGCGTCAACGCCGATTACGGCGTGCTCACCGACAAGGACGCCTCCGGCAAACGCGCCTATTACTGGGCCGATCAGTGGCATGCGGCGCAGACTCGCATGATGGTCGCCTGCCGCGCCTACGGCTTGCGTCCGATCGATGGTCCGTTCGGGGATTTTTCGGACGCGGACGGTTTTGTCGCGGCGGCAAAGCGCGCCGCGGTGCTGGGCTACGAGGGAAAATGGGCGATTCATCCGTCGCAAATCGAACTCGCAAATGGCGTGTTCACGCCATCCGAAGCTGAAGTGGTCAAGGCCCGCCGGATCGTCGCGGCGATGGCCGATGCCGCCAAGGCTGGAAAGGGTGCGGTGTCGCTCGATGGAAGGCTGATCGATATCGCGAGCATAAGGATGGCCGAGGCGCTATTGAAAAAAGCCGCCGCGATGGGCGCGGCGGCCTGAGGGGTTCAGGCGGGCCAACGGCCGTAATCGCAGGCCGTTGGTCAGTTCCGAAATTTTCACTGATCACGCCGTGACTGGAAATTTCTTAAAAGCGCGAAACGCAGAGAATGCTCTTGTTTCGGACCTAGTTATCGGCCGCCAAGTGCTTGCCGCGGGCGACGAGGGCCTGAACGTTGTCAAGATCAGCCATGATTGAAGGCACTTTAAATGAAACGGAGCCAACATGGTGTCGAACGTTTCAGGGCTATACGT
>JBQTKC010000327.1:0-5976 GCA_052386575.1 Beijerinckiaceae bacterium | reverse complement strand
GCTTCTTCGTCCGCGACAGAGCGCCAAAGGAAAGCGGGAACCCCGCCTTCCTCGATCCGCTTCAACCTTGCGGGAACCCCCGCCCGGCGAAAATATTTTTGCGCGAGCACATCCGCCGCGACCTGGCTCCAGGCTTCGGGAACCTCGATGCCGTCAGCCGAGAAAACGATCGAGCCGTCGGGATTGCGGATTTCGCTTTTCGCCGTCCGGAACGCGATGTCCGCGTAGGGGGAGATTTCAGGCTTGGTGTAACGGCGTTCGATTCGCATTTGTTGTGTCCCTGCTGCCTACCAGTACTATATATTGGGCTGATGAGCTTTAAGAAACATTGAACATGTCGCAGCTGAAAGCCGCTGGCAACCGTCCATTTGGCGGCAAATCACAGAGAAGAGTCATGGGGAAAAGAAAGCTAGCTCTTGACGGGCGCGAATCACTCGGCGGAAGCGGCCAAGGGTGGCGGGAACGGTTTATTGCTGGGGCAAGGCGCGATTTGGCTTCATTATCCTAAAAACGCCCGCACCAACGCCGCGAGCTTTGCCGTGTCCCGAGTTTCGCATTCCCAAATCACAAACACCGCCCAGCCAGCCGATTCAAGCGCTGCGATGTGCCCGGCATCCCTTTGCCGGTTTTTTGCGAGCTTCGGCTTCCAATACTCCAAGTTGGATCGAGGTTCTCCCCTCCGGTCCGGGCAGTATGGGTCATCGTGAAGATGCCAAAAGCATCCGTGCACGAAAATAACCTTGCGCCGTGATGGGAAAACCAAGTCAGGCTTGCCCGGCAGATTGGGGCTGTGCAGCCGGTAGCGATAGCCTAGTCCGTGGACAAGGCGGCGGACCAGCATTTCGGGCTTCATGCCCTTGCTCTTGATGCGCCGCATGTTTTCGGAGCGGCGTTCGAAAGAGATTTTATCCGTCAGACTCGAATTTCCTTTTAAGCCAGTCCCACACCGCTTTTTGTTCGGCCCGGGGTGCTTTGCGAAGTTCAGCTATCAGCCGCTTCGATGTTGGCAGTTCCGCCGCGATGTTTGCCATGCCCGTGTTGCACACCATGCAAACCGGACGCAGGTTCGACACGCTGTCATCACCGCCATGCGATTTGGCGACAAGGTGCCCCATATGCAGCACCGCTGGCTTGCCGTTCGCCGGATGCGGCTCACCAGCGACGGCACCGCATACGTAACAAACCGAGCCATAGAGATCGAGCACCCGCGCGCGTGTCTCTTTTGAAATCGCGCGCTCATCCGCTAGCCTTCGCTCCGAGGAGATCATCACATATTGGCCAGGCTTCAGACCGGCCCGGTCATTGTGCGTTTGAATCTGGTAGCCTTGCTCATCCCGCAACTCACGGACCCGCCGGCCCCATTCGGACGCCCCTGCCACACGTGCGAGTTCATCGGAATCCATGACCCGGCCAATATTGGCCAGAAAGTGCGCGAGCAATTTCTGTTTTGAGCCCGGCTGCCGCTTCATCACCGGTACCCGTGGCGGCGAATCATTTGCATGCGGGCACTCTGCCATGTCCCGCAAGCGTTGCCGGCCCCTGGAATTATTGAAATTAGGCGCCGGCCACGACTTTGAGCCTCCGCAGAGGGGCAGTCGCGCGCGCGCCTAGCGCTAGGCCAATCTGCGTCGCGACTGCGCGCGCGACCGGCGGCGGGAAAGCGTTCCCAACCTGACGGTAGGCGGATGTTTTCCGGCCAGAAAACACCCAATCATCCGGAAAGCCTTGGAGACGCGCTACCATGCGCACGGTGAGACGCGGCATCCCGGCGAAGTCCGGCTCGGGAACCTGCTCGGCAATTGATAGGCCGTTCACGCCGAGCGTTGCCCAAGCCTTGCGTGCTCTGGTTGGGCCAAGATCGGGGCCGCCGTGTTTCTTTGATCCGCCAACAATTGTCGGCGCGATCTCGTTTGCGAGGGCGCGCCATGCGCCGGCCCCCCGCCAGCCTTTGGCAGCCATCAAATCAAATAGGGTCTCGCCAACGGTCGAAGGCCTATGTGACGCAGCCTGCGGCCACGCAAACCGGTCAACAACTTCCCGCCTAAGAGCCACAATCACTACGCGGGGCCGCAATTGGGGGACACCAAATTCGGAGGCATTCAACAAACGCCAGTCCACGGCATAGCCAAGCTTCTCAAGCTGCTTCTTCAGGTGCAGCCGGTAGTCTTCAAATACGGCATCGAGAAAACCGCGCACATTCTCAATCATTATGGCGCGGGGGCGGATTTCATCAACAAGCCGCAGCGCAGCCGGAAAAAGATTGCGCTCGTCGCTTGAGCCTAGCTGCTTTCCCGCCACCGAAAACGGCGGACAAGGGAGGCCGCCTGCAAGGAGATCGGCGCCGCGATAGGGACGGCCATCGAAAATGGCCAAATCTTGATGAAAAACGGTCCATTGCGGCCGGTTGAGTTGAAGGGTGGCACAAGACGGGGCGTCATTCTCCACCAAAGCCAGATGCGCAAATCCTGCCTGCTCAATGCCAAGGGCCTGCCCGCCCGCCCCCGCACACATTTCGACTGAAGTTAGCATCGACTGCCGCGAATCATTTGTTCATGCTATGTTCTTACACGAAATTTGGCCCGCTGCAAAGAGCAGATGGGCAGAATCCTTTGGAAAAAATTAGTTTGAATTCGAGCTATGGACAGGAGGCACTCCTGCGTTCATAAGAAGCGGCGCGCAAACGGATCTGGTCTTAGGCTGAGGCGGATCTAACCCATGAAATGGTTTTACCGGATTTTCTCCTGGTGGCACGGCCAGACCCTGAATACGGCGTTCCACACTTTGCTCTTCGGCAGATTCGTTGGAAAAGACGAATTCGGCAATCGCTATTACCGCTCGCGCAAGATCGACAAAGGGCTGGGGTTCGAGCGCCGCTGGGTGATCTACGCGGGCGAGAGCGAGGGCTCGACGACCCCGCCTGGCTGGTACGGCTGGCTGCATCACACGGCCGATCGGCCGCCACCCGCAGAGAATTACGCCGCTCGCGGGTGGGAATTGCCGCATGAGCCGAACATGACCGGCACGCCGCAAGCCTGGCGTCCGCCGGGCTCGACCTTGGCCGCCAATGCGCGGCCTCCGGCGACTGGCGATTACGAGGCCTGGACGCCGGAAGGCTGAGGTGGAGCCTTGCGTTTAGGCGCATGCCGCAGAGGCGCGCAGCCGCTGCCTTCGTGGTTCTGTCGTTCGCGATCCTTCTGCCGCCCGGATCCCGGCGCCGCGCCGCGGCTGCAACGGAAAGCGAGCTTTTCGGCTACACTGATTCAAAAAGCCCGCCTAAATTCAGAAGCGAACGATTCATCGTCGTTTAGGGTCTGACATTATCGACGGTTTGGTTCTTGTCTTGCCCTGAGCGCCGGGTGCCGCGCGGCGAATGGCCGCCCTTGCGGCCGGCTTCCGACGCGAGTTGGCGGTTTTGTGAAAAACTGCGCTTCTCATCGGGAACGCTGCGGCCCCCCTTGCGCGCGATTTCGCGTAGCTTCTCCGCATCCATGGCCGCAAAGCCCCGACTCGAGGGATTAACGCTCTTTCGCATGGTCCTGCCTCTGGTCATGTCATGTCCCGCTAACCGTTAAGTTGGTCAACGGTTCCGCAACTTCCAAAGCCAACCCAAAAATGGCCGCGCGGAGCTTGCCCGGCAAGGCCATCGAAACCGCTATTCTGGCCCCCAGGCGGTCTCGACGAAAAAGAGCACACAGGCAGCGGTGCCGGCCTTTTGCACGGCTCGCGCTGCCGAGAGGCATGAATTCCGGCAAAAAAAAGCCCCAGCGATAACGCCAGGGCCCTTGCGGCAAATTAGTCCTGCCTTCAGGCTGCGTGAAGGTTGCCCGCCGCGGACTTGCCGGTTCGTTTGTCGGCAATCACTTCGTAGGCGATTTTCTGGCCTTCCTGCAGATTGCGCAAGCCTGATTGCTCCACGGCGCTGATGTGGACGAACACGTCCTTGCCGCCGTCGTCTGGCTGTATGAAGCCGTATCCCTTGTCCGGATTAAACCACTTCACGGTTCCCGTAGTCATAGAGTCTATCCTTAGAGTCGTAGAAAAGAGTGGCGCCCACTATTGGGACGCCGATGTTGCATCGAGGTTTTGAGGAGGAGGTCGTCAGCAGACGCAAAAATGCGAGGCCAAGCCGTCGGCAAAAACACGACACAGAGCAATGTATGTTCAAACGATGCGCAAAACAAGGGGGGTGTCAGGTTTTTTAGCGTATGTTCCGGCAAGGCCGAACAGCGAACAACTTTGCCAGTCGAAACCGCGTCTTGCGGAAGGCGTCAAACCTCATTCGCGGCCAATTTTCGCTCAAAGCCTCGCGATCCGCGCAAGGGTAAACAGCCCGAAAGGCGGCAGCTTGCGCCGTTCCACGAGACGCACGGACGGCGTGGAGTCGATCCAATCGCCTATAGTCGACCAGGCGAATTCCGGTTGCCAGCCGAGTTCGGCGCCGTATTTGGCGAGAACGGACTCGATCCAGGCCATCGGGCCTTGGCCGCTGCCGACATGATTGACGAGGATGATCTCGCCGCCGGGTTTCACGACACGGGCCAGTTCGTCGAGGCTGCCGTGCGGGTCGGGCACGACCGTCAGAACGTAAGGCGCGACCGCCGCATCGAAATGAGCGTCCGGGAAAGCGAGGCGCACCGCATCCATGACCACGAGACCATCGACATTGCCCAAAGCCTTGGCGCGTACGCGCTTTTGGGCGCGCCGCAGCATCGGCTCGGAAAGATCGATCCCGGTCAATCTCGTCCGCCGGTCGAACATCGGCAATTCGAGGCCGGTGCCGACGCCGACATCGAGCACATGCCAGCCAAGGCGGCTGGCGGCCGCTGCCGCGGCTTTGCGCCCCGGCCGCAGAACGAGTGCGAAGACGAGATCGTAAACCGGCGCCCAGCGCGCATAGGATTTCTTGACATGCCTATTGTCGAGAACGGCCGGTTCGGCCGCCTGCCCAGGCGCGGCGTCCAAGACAGGGGCGACTATGATTTCCTCGTGCACGCGCTACCCTCCACGTTTCGCCGGTGCGATTTCCCTTACGCGGACCTCCGCTCCGGGAGCTTGTTCTTTTGCGTCCACTCCTGCGCGCTATGCCGCCCCTTTCCCGCTCAGAGCGGCAAAGGCTCGATCCGCGCGCAATCATTTTCCGCGGCCGCCGCGCAAACCGGTTCGGCCGAAATGATGAAGCCGCCGCCCAAAACCCGCGCGCGTGGCCGGTCCGACGCATAAAAGACGCAGGCTTGGCCAGGCGAGACGGCATCCTCGGCGGCGGCGAATTCGATCGCCGCCTCGCCCCGGCACACACTCAGGCGGGCCTGAACCGGAGGCCTTGAGGAGCGGATCTGCACGTAGAGATCTTTTTCATTTGGGTGACTGTCGAGCGTGCCGGGCCCGATCCAGTTGAGTGCGCCCAATCGTATCCGGCGGGTCGCCAACGCCTCGCGCGGCCCGACGATGACGCGCGCCCGCGCGGCATCCAGCTTGACGACAAAGAGCGGGGCGCCGGTGGCGAAACCGCCAAGCCGAAGGCCGCGCCTTTGGCCGACCGTGAAATGGATGATGCCCGGGTGGCGTCCGAGCACGCGGCCGTCGATATGCACAATCTCGCCCGGAGCCGCCGTGCCGGGCGTCAAGCGCTCGATAAGATCGCTGTATCTGCCGGTTGGCACGAAACAAATATCCTGGCTGTCGGCTTTATCGGCAACTGGCAGGCCGAACCTTCGTGCGAGGGCGCGGACTTCAGCCTTTTCCATATCGCCAAGTGGAAACCGCAAGAGTTGAAGCTGCGCCTTGGTTGTCGCGAACAAGAAGTAACTCTGGTCGCGGGAAAGGTCATGGGCCCGGTAAAGCGCGCGGTTGCCCGAGGCATCGGCCCGGGACGACACGTAATGGCCGGTCGCCAAGGCGGCGGCGCCAAGGTCTTGCGCCGTTTCCAAGAGATCGGCGAATGTGATTTCGCTGATGCAGGCACCGCACGGAATGGGC
>JBQTKC010000326.1:0-14695 GCA_052386575.1 Beijerinckiaceae bacterium | reverse complement strand
GAACGCCGCTGGTAAGCTTTGGATCGTCACGCAATGTGGCATTGGGGGTGCTCCTTGACGGTGAGTCTCGACAACCCGCCCGAGTACCCCCTCTCACCGCTGACACAAACTCCCGTACATCACCTTCAACGCCGCCCCATTGACACGCCATAATATATATGATTACATAAATTATGCAAGTCTTAAATCAAAATCCCGGGAGACGCCCATTTTGGATCCAAATCTGGACCTCGCGATTGAGCAGGTTCACGCCGCGGCGGCTGCAACCGCCGCCAAGGTGGCCGTGAAGGGCTTTTTCGACGAGCCATCGAGTACCGTGAGCTATGTCATCCATGATCCGGTGACCAAGCGCGGCGCCGTGATCGACAGCGTTCTCGACTTTGACGCAGCCTCGGGCCGGACGTCGACCGCCTCCGCCGACGCCATGATCGCCCATGCGCAACGCGAGCGGCTGACAATCGATTGGCTTCTCGAAACGCACGCGCACGCCGATCATTTGTCGGCGGCGCCATACATCCAGCTAAAACTGGGCGGCAAGCTCGCCATTGGGCGCGAGATCGTCGCGGTCCAGAAGGTGTTCGGAAGGATATTCAACGCCGGGACCGAGTTCGCGCGCGACGGCTCGGAATTCGACCGGCTCTTCGACGACGGCGAGCGATTTTCGATCGGCGGCATCCCGGCGATCGCGCTGCATGTTCCTGGCCACACGCCGGCGGACATGGCCTATGTGACCGGCGGCGTCGTCTTTACCGGCGATACGCTGTTCATGCCTGACTATGGCACCGCGCGCGCCGACTTTCCCGGGGGAGACGCGCGGGAACTCTACCGCTCGATCCGCCGTTTGCTTTCCATGCCTGACGCGACCAGGCTTTTCCTGTGTCACGACTACAAGGCGCCAGGGCGGGACGCCTTCGTGTGGGAAACGACGGTCGGCGCCGAGCGGACGGCAAATGTTCACATCCATGACGGCGTGAGCGAAGAGGATTTCGTCGCAATGCGCAAGCGGCGCGACGCCACGCTCGGCATGCCGAAGCTCATTATTCCCTCCGTGCAAATCAACATGCGGGCCGGACGGCTTCCGCCCGCCGAAGACAATGGCGTCACTTATCTCAAAATTCCCGTGAACCTTCTTTAGAGCTGCGTCAGGAGGGACCCATGACGAAAAGTGCCAGGGGCATCGGCCGCGCGGCGCGCATCTAAAAGCGATTGCTGCTCAAAGGGCCCTCGCGAACAAGAAGCAGCTATTCGCGAAAATCTTCGCGGTAATCGTCGCGAGCGTTGGTCTTTTTGTGGCCGCCAAGGGAATTGGAAGCCCGTGATTGGCGGAGAGAGCAAAACGCTTAAACTCCATTGCGCCATCCGGACCGCGGCGCTTAGCGGCCTGGCTGTTCATCTGCGTCATAAATAGCTCAACCACCAATCTCGCCGCCGCCGCTTCACGCCGGCGAACCACCGGCAGGCCGGGTAAAGCGCCGCCATGATGAGGATCCATGCGGCATAGGTGCCAGCCAGACTGAGACCCAGGCCTTCCGGCGGGGCCGCCCGGACGCCGAAGCCACGCAACTGTTGAAACTGAAAGCCTTCGGCTAGCCAGAGAGCGACGGCAGCGGCATGCGCGGCATAAAGATGCAGCAGGTAGATGAAAAGGGGCACTCGGCCGAATGTCGCGAGCACCTCGCCAACGACCCCCCCAAGCCGTTCCATGGCCGGGAGCAACAGAAATATCGGGCCTAGCGTGACGAGAGCATAGAGCAACGAAGGCGGATATTTGGTCACGTTGAGCACCGCAAGCGCGGTCATTACCGCGTCGCCCTGTGCGCTCCAAGGACTCGGATCGCCATAAAGATTCGTTCCGCGCAGCAGCAGGAAAAGCCCAATCGAAGCGAGCCCCAGCACATTGAGCTGCCGCCCGCGCTCTGCGGCAGGTTCGAGGAAGACGTGCCCCAGCCTATAGCCTACCGCCATGATGCCGATCCACGGGAGCACTGGGTAGACCACCCATCCGCGCAGGCCAAAAGGCAATGCACCCGGTTCATGGAGGATGTTCCACAATGGTGCCCAATCCCCCCACTCTGACGCATGCACATTATCGAGCAAATTGTGGCCAAGCAGGATCAACGCCCCGATCAGCAGCACAACACGCGGCGGCAGCCAGACGAGCCCTGCCAGCACGATCATGCTGACGCCGATCGCCCAGAGCGTGGCCAAGCCGATCTGGCCGAACTCAAGCCCCCATATCGGGCTCACCACAGCAATATCGAGCAGGATCAGCCACGCTCCGCGCGTCAGCAGGAAGCGCGCGAGCGCCCGCCGGCCATCGAGTTTCGTTCCATGGAGGAACGCCGACACGCCCGCGAGGAGAACGAAGGCGGGCGCGCAGTAGTGTGTGACGAAGCGGGTCAGGAATAACGCTGGATAAGTTTGGGTGAGATCGGTCGGGGCGAAGTGCAGCGCATCGGCGCTGAAGAAATCGCGCACATGGTCGAGCGCCATAAGGAGGATGACCAGCCCACGCATCCTGTCGATCCCTTGCAGCCGGACGAAAACTTGTGCTGGAACGCGCGCCCTTTCGACGGGGTGCGTTTCGAGACGGTCAATCGCTTGGGTCAAACGGTTTTCTCCTTCGACTGGCAGCACCATCCCGCCGCAAATTCAGGCCCCTTCGCCGCCCGTCATGCCGCGCAAAGCCTGATCGTTCTCTGCTCCCAGGTCAACTGCCGAACCGCGAGCGCCTCATCGCCCGCGCGGATGCGCGGAACGGTAGGCTTCGAGAAGCCTCGCGCTATCCACGCCGGTGTAGATTTGCGTCGTCGAGAGCGAGGCATGGCCTAAGAGCTCCTGGATCGCGCGGAGATCGCCGCCGCGCTCCAAAAGATGCGTGGCGAAGGAATGGCGAAGCGCGTGCGGCGTCGCGCTGTCAGAAAGCCCGAGCGCGCCGCGCAAACGCGCGACGGCAAGCTGGATGACGCGCGGGCGAAGCGGCCCGCCCTTGGCGCCAAGGAACAGCGGTTTTTGCGGCGCGAGTGCATAAGGGCAAAGCGCAATGTAGGCTTCGATGGCGTGGCGACCGGGCGCGATGAGCGGCACTGCGCGGGCCTTTTGGCCCTTGCCGGTGATCGTCAAAACGTCGCGCGCGCCAACCGGCGCCTCGGCGCGCTTTATCGCCAGGGCTTCCGAAATGCGCAGGCCCGCGCCATAGAGCAGGCTCAAAACCGCGGCATCGCGCGCGATGATCCAGTTTGGCCGGTTTTCGCCGGCCCGGGCGTCCACGCAAACCATTTGGCGCGCCGCATCGATGCTCAATGGCTTCGGCAGGCCGCGTTTGATCCTTGGCGGGCGCAGCGAAGCAAAGGCCTGCGCCTTGCCCTTGCCATTGCGTTCGAGAAAGCGCGCGAAGGAGCGCAGGCCCGCGAGCTGGCGCAGGAGCGACCGGCTGCCCGCGCCAAGCCCCCGGCGCGCCGCCAAAAAGGCGCGCAGATCCTGCGGCGCGAGGCCCGCGAATGTGGCCAGCGAAGCAGGCTCGCCGAAATGCGCTAGTGCGAAGTGCAAGAATTGCCGTAGATCCCGCGCGTACGAGGCAGACGTATGCGGCGAAACGCGGCGCTCGCCCCCAAGATAGGCGAGCCAGTCTCGCGCGTGGCCCGCAAGTTCGGGATCGGCGGGCAACACGTCAGGCAAGGCGCTTGCCGCCCTATTGCTGCGGGGGTTGGTCATGCTTGATCATACCACGCGTCCGTCCTAACAATTCGTTGCATGATCGCACGGCCGAAGCGCCGGCCATAAGGAGGAGAAGTACGCCGCAATGTCATTTTTGCGATCTGCGTGCCCCGATGGTTCCCCCATCGCCATCAACCCAGACAAAATCGTCCACGCGGCGCCCGTGCCGGCGGGCGGCGCGCTGATGGAACTGCTCAGCACGGGAACCCGGATCGTATTTAAGAATCAGTCGCATCAGGATGTCCGCGTACTCCTCGATGAAGTGATCGCCCGCATCGACGCGGCGCGGTCCGGCCAAACCGCCGCCGTCGTGGCTCCTGCTCCTGTAACCCGCGGACAACCCCAAGATAGCCGGTCGTAAGCCATGCGGTTGCGCGCCGATATTTGGGTGGCGGCCTATCTCCGGCGTTGCGCGCATGAAGGCGCCTCCGCGGTATTGCGCCGGCGTGGCGCGGCCGAGGCTGGCGCGATTTTTGTCAAGATAGACAGGCTCGACGGCTTCGCCGCTTTGTTTGGTCCGGCGCCGCAGAGCGAAGTGAAGGATGGCGTTGAACGCCTGTTCGCGCGGCTCCATCGCAATACCTGGATCGATCCGGCGGAAGCCGAACAAAAACTCGCCCGCCAGATCTACTTTGATCCGGATGTTTGGATTATCGAGATGGAGGACCGGCAAGGCCGCAGTTTTCTCGATGTCGCCCGCTGATTGGCTGCGATTGACGGCCTAAGCAATATCGATAGGGAACGGCGTATTTCCCCCAGCCTAGCCAATCGTCCGATGTCAACGCTGTCCGCGCCAACTCTTGCCGGGGCGGCCGCTTCCCGGTAAAGAGCATCCCGGCAATTACGCCAGAGGCGCTTTCCATGCAGTCGGTCCTGATCGTTGTGCATCTTATGATCGTCGTCGTGCTTGTCGTGGTCGTGCTGTTGCAGCGCTCCGAGGGCGGCGCCCTTGGCGTGGGCGGCGGAGCTGGCTTCATGACCGGCCGCGGCCAGGCAAACGCGCTGACCCGCGCGACGGCCATTTTGGCGGCGCTGTTTTTTGCGACCAGCATGGGCTTGACAATTCTCGCCCGCTACAATCAGGCCCCGGAAGTCACCTTCCAGAGTGTCACGCCAATCGAGCCGGAGGGCGGCGCGGCAAAAGAAGGGGGCAAGGGAAATTTGTTCGATCAACTGAGACGGATGGAGGACCAGGCGGCCAGGCCGCCGGCGCTTCCGCCGGGTCTGAACTTGCCGGGCCAGCCCGGACCCGTCGCGCCTGACTCTGGCCAAAGCCAGATGCAGACAGGCCCCGCCGCGCCGCAAGGTCTGAATTTGCCGTCCATAAATGTGCCCGCGACACCGCTCGTCCCGGCGGCGCCAGTGCAAACCGGGCCTGCCGCGCCTCCGCCCGCTTCGATCATGGTGCAACCAGAGCCGCCGCCGGCTGCCCCTCCGGCACGGAAGAAATAACATTCGCGTTTATGTGCAAAAAAGGAAGCGGCGCATAATTAGTCTCCCCAAACGGGCGGAAAAGGGATAAATCCCAACGCCCATGGCGCGGTTTATCTTCATCACCGGCGGCGTGGTGTCATCGCTTGGCAAGGGACTCGCGGCGGCGGCGCTTGGAGCGCTTCTCCAAGCGCGCGGCTATAGCGTCCGGCTGCGCAAGCTCGACCCCTATCTCAACGTCGATCCCGGGACGATGAGCCCCTATCAACATGGCGAAGTCTTCGTCACCGAGGACGGCGCGGAAACCGATCTCGATCTTGGTCATTACGAGCGCTTCACCGGCCGAACCGCGATCAGGGACGACAATATCACCACAGGGCGGATTTATCAGGAGATTATCGCCAAGGAACGCCGCGGCGATTACCTTGGCGCCACTGTCCAAGTCATTCCGCACGTCACCAATGCGATCAAGGAATTCGTACTCAGCGGCAACGAGGGCGTCGATTTTGTCCTGGTCGAGATCGGCGGCACCGTCGGCGATATCGAAGGCCTGCCGTTCTTCGAGGCGATCCGCCAGCTCGGCAACGAGCTCCCGCGCGGGCACGCTATCTATATTCACCTCACCCTTCTGCCGTTCATATCGAGCGCCGGCGAACTGAAAACCAAGCCGACCCAGCATTCGGTGAAGGAACTGCGCTCGATCGGGATCCAGCCGCACATTCTTCTCTGCCGCACCGAGCGCGCGATCCCGCGCGAGGAGCGGCGCAAGATCGGGCTTTTTTGCAATGTGCGCGAAAGCGCGGTGATCGAGGCCCGCGAGGTCGCCTCGATCTACGAGGTGCCGCACGCCTATCATGCGGCTGGGCTTGACAAGGAGGTGCTGGCCGCTTTCGGGATCGAGCCCGCGCCAAAGCCCGACATGAGCCGCTGGAACGCGGTGATGGAGTGCGTCAACAACCCGGAAGGCGAAGTCACGATCGCGATCGCCGGCAAATACACCGGCCTAAAGGACGCCTACAAATCCTTGACCGAAGCGTTGTGCCATGGCGGCATGGCCAACCGGGTCCAGGTCCGACTCGATTGGATCGAGTCGGAAATGTTCGAAACCAGGGATCCGGCGCCTTACCTCGAACATGTCCACGGCATTCTGGTTCCGGGCGGTTTTGGCCAGCGCGGCGCCGAAGGCAAAATTCTCGCCGCTCGTTTCGCCCGCGAACGCAAACTTCCATACTTTGGCATCTGTTTTGGGATGCAAATGGCGGTGATCGAGGCGGTGCGATCCCTGACCGGCGTGCCGGACGCCAATTCGAGCGAATTCGGTCCAGTGAAGGAGCCTGTCGTCGGGCTGATGACGGAATGGCTGCGCGGCAATGAACTCGAAATCCGCGCCGCCGGGACGGATCTTGGCGGAACGATGCGGCTTGGCGCCTACCCCTCGGAGCTGCTGCCTGGGTCGAAGATCGCCGCCATTTATGGCGCGACCAGTATTTCTGAGCGCCACCGGCATCGTTTCGAGGTCAACACCGCCTACCGCGAAAGGCTCGCCCAAAGCGGTCTTGTCTTTTCCGGCATGTCGCCGGACGGCCTGTTGCCGGAGACGATCGAATTTTCCGATCACCCGTGGTTCATCGGCGTGCAATTCCACCCCGAGCTCAAATCGCGGCCTTTCGCGCCGCACCCGCTGTTTGCAAGCTTTATCGCCGCGGCGGTCGAGCAGTCGCGGCTGGTGTGAGAGGTAATGCGCCAGTTTGAATTTCCGCGTAGCGCTAGTAGCGGGCCTTTCGCGAAGCCACCCGCTTTTGTTTACGCCAAGAGACGATCTCGTCTATGAGGTACTGGCCTGACCCGGGAAATTTCGTCCGGAGCTCAGCCGGTTGGCTGTTTTACCCCCCGCGGTATGCTTTCCCGTGATCTGAACGCGGCGAGATGATTCGGATTGACCAGTTACGTCTACAAGCCGAGGCGGTTCCTCGAACGGCACTATTTCGATGAGACCGTGAACACCCTCGAGACCATCTGCTGCGCCGGCTTCGAGCTGAGTGCGTGGCGATGCGTCCCTTTTGCCGAACACCTGATCGAGTGGCTGCCAGAGTACGCACTGCCAGAGGATGAGCTCGCGGTCACGCACGCGAATATGTATGTCAAGCTCAAGCAAGCAGCGATCCGGGTGTACACAAGCGAAAAATACGGAAAGCGCGGCGAAGCGGGAGAGATCGCGCTGCACGCGATCTGCCGCGACTACTTCGATACGCTGCCGGTCTCGCCGCGCGTGTTCTACAAGAGTGCGACGAACGACGTAGTGAAGGCGTTCGATCTGGTGCACGCCCGCTTTCCTGCTGGTGGAGGGATCGAGCTCTGGCTCGGAGAGTCCAAACTCTACGCCGACACCAGAGAAGCGATCTCGGAAGCGCTCAAGTCTGTGGCCGATCATCTCGAACAGGGCTTCCTAAAAGAACAGAAGCTGCTGCTCGGCCCGCAGATTCCAAAAACGACGCCCCATTATGACGAGCTCATGCAACTCTTTGCGCCGCAAACCAGTCTCGACAAGTTTCTCGAGGCAGCCGTTTTCGTCATCGGCATTCTCTCAAATAGCGATGCGTGTGCCACGGCGAAGAGGATTGACGACGCATACCAGAGTGCGCTCGAAAAAGAGTTCGCGGTGATCCGCGATCGGCTTGCGAAGTCGGGCCTCACTAAGAACATCCGAGTGCTGCTTCTCTATGTGCCACTCGCTAATAAAACCGCATTGGTGGACGCATTCGACGCCAAATTGAAGGGCCTACAATGACTGTCCTGCAGGACCAATGGCACGAAATTGAGCGCTTGGAAGGCGCCGCGCTCAAAGAGCGGGTATTCTCGATCATCCAGGAGACGGCTCGCGATATTCAAACCCGCGATATTGACGATCCGGAGGTGCTGACGGTCGTCCCGCGTCTCGCCAATCTCCTGGAAACGCGCCCCGAGCTCGCGGGCTACCGCGAAGTGTTTAGCGCACTCGCACGAGCAGTTGGCCTCTGGAACTACATTGACAAAGAAGCAGCGGACCAACGCGATGCGATCCTTGCGGAAGCTGTGACTATTGACGAGCTAGATGGCATCACGCTGCATCGAGAGCAAATCGTCGCGCTTAATACCCTGCTTTCCGGACGGAATCTCGTCCTGAGCGCGCCTACGAGCTTCGGCAAGAGTATCCTGATTGATGCGCTACTTGCTTCTGGCCGATATCACCGCGTCGCCATTGTACTGCCTACGATCGCGCTACTCGACGAGTTTCGTCGGCGGATCGAGCGTCGCTTCGGCGACCGGTTTGCTCTTGTTATGTATCACTCTCAAGCCGCGCCTCAGGTTGGAAGCGTGATCTTCCTCGGCACCCAAGAGCGGCTGCTCAATAGGCAGGATTTGGGCCAGTTGGACCTCGCTGTCGTTGACGAGTTCTACAAGCTCGACCCGTCCCGGCAGGATGATCGGAGCCTGACACTGAACGCGGCTGTGTATCAGCTCCTGCGGCGTTCGAACCAATTTTTCTTTCTCGGTCCGAACATCGAGACCGTCCGCTATTCGGCGGACAATCGCTGGAGATTTGAGTTCTTGCATACACGCTTTTCGACAGTGGCCGTGGACACGTTCGACCTTGGAGCCGTCCAAAACAAGGAAGAGCGGCTCGCTCATGAATTGCGGCAGCAGCGGAATTGGCCGGCGCTCGTCTTCATCTCGTCCCCCGATCGAGCAAATTCACTTGCAGCGCAGCTTGCTGTAGGCGAGCCTTTCTCGCGCGTGACGGACTTTTCGGAATGGCTTGACGAGAACTTCGGCCAGAATTGGGAGCTGAGCAAGGTTGTCGCCTCTGGGATAGCCATTCATCACGGCCGCATCCCTCGATCCTTGGCATCCCGTTTTGTGCGGCTGTTCAACACGGGCGAGGTGCCGATCTTGATCTGCACGTCAACACTCATCGAAGGCGTGAACACTGCGGCCAAGTCTGTGCTGGTCTACGACAAACAGATTGACCGGAAAGACTACGACTTCTTCACATTCTCCAACATCAAAGGACGAGCCGGCCGCCTTGGGCAGCATCATGTCGGCTCAGTTTATTTGTTCCATGCGCCACCGGCCTAGCAAGCGATCGAGGTTGAACCGCCGCTGTTTGGAGACCTGGACGAAGCCCCAGACGAACTCGTAGTTCACATTTCCGATGAAGATGCTTCGCCGGCGATCAGTGAGCGTGTGGCGGGACTCGCGCAAGCGATGCAATTGCAGCCCGGCGAGCTTCGGCTCGCATCTTCGGTTGGCCTCGAAGATGCGATGGCTCTTAAGCAGCACACCGAATCCGCTTCGCGCCAGCGCAGGCGCGTGCATTGGTCGGGATATCCGGTTTATCAAAATTTGCTCGCGGTCTGCGAGATTATTTGTCAGGTACGAAGACCCGGTGAGTTCGGTGTTAGAAGTGCCGCGCAGCTTGCCGTGTATCTTACAAATCTGAGGTCGAACTCTACGCTCAAGGGTTTCTTCCGCTGGCACAGTGACTCATATCAAGGCGAGCCGAGGGGTCACGACAACGTCTTTCGGTTTTTACGCGCCTGTGAGTACGGCCTTCCGCAACTTTTTTCGGTCGTCGAGCTTTTTGCGAAACGCTTGAACGCCGAAACGGACTACAGCCTTTTCATTGCAGAATTGCCGCGGTGGTTCAGAGCGGAAGTGCTCAAAAACCTAGACGAGCAAGGAGTACCAGTTCAGATTTCTGAGAGATTCTTACGGCTGGGTGACACAATCGAGACGCTCCGACCGCGCCTGATCCACGAAGCTGGGAATGTGCAGAGCGATCGTCTCACTCCCTTTGAACGGCGATGGGTGATCGAGTCCTTAGTCCCTTGAGTGCCCGCATCATCGTTTAATCCAGAAGTGAGTCCCGTCGTGATAGGTTCCGACGCATTGCGCTCAATCACGTCGCTCACGCTGACCACACCTCGTCAGAGGACTCAGCATCGGAGAAGAGGCTGACCGCAAAGCTTATGCGAGGCTTTAGCCAAGGCTCCGCCTTTCCCCTCCCACGGCAGGGCGGCACCCCTTGATCGCGAACCCAGACGCGCGCCGGCAGCATGTCCTGGCCAGAACCGGCCGGACTGCCGCCGCGCGGAAAAAATAGCCGGCGAACCGAGCCGCTTTACGGCTGCTTAATTTGGCGCAAAGGGGTGTTTCACGAGATTGCTTTGTGCAACGACATGTTCGGCAGCCGGTTCGCCGTTCACGGCGCGCGCGATCGCCTCTTTCGTCGCCCGATAGTTGAAGTCCTGAATCTTTTTGTCGTCTTCGGCGTCCCCCTGCGACTTATAGGCGCGAACCAGCCGTTTCACCTGCCGAACGCAAATCTCCAGCCGCTCGGAGGCCTGGCGCTGACTGACCTTGTTGGCGATTACCTGCCGAACCACATGCGAGCGCTCGCGCTCGCTCCGGCTCATCCCCAAGACATCGTCCCCCCAAGCCCGTCCCCCCTCAGAGCCAACCAAAAAGGGGACATTCTCATGTTGCACAAAGGAGACATTCTCATACATTCTCATGTTGCGGTAACAGGTGTAATTCAAACTCTTGCAATTCAATTCCGTGGCCGGTATTCTGACAAGCGCAATGCGAAGCGAGCGGAGCCCTTGGGCGGCTCATAACAAGCCAAAGCGATCAGCTTAGTCTACTTTCTGCCGTCGAAAATCTGGGGAATTTTTTGCGTAGCGCACGGCTCAAAACTGCCGCGGCGTCGTCCTCCACCTGTTGCATGCGCACGCCATAAACCATGGCCGCGCTGGTTGTCCATTCCTCGAAGACATGGCTGCGGCTCCACCCTCCGTATGCTTCCTTGGCGTCCGCCTTCAAAAAAATTCGCGCCTTCCGCAGGCGCCGCGCCAGGTTACTCTTGGTCCGGATCAACCCTTTGCGGCGCGAACAACCACCGCGGCTCCTCCGAGAAACAAATTTCTTTACGGCAATTTCCTTGGCGGCCACGAAAGCCACCGTCGCTCGCTGCGCGCCAAAATCTACTCGTCACATTTTTCATCCTCGTAGAAGCGGGCCGCTAAGTTCGCCTTGCGGCCGCCGCTCGCGCCGCCGGTCATGTTGGGTTTGATAGGCGATGCCCGCATGGCAGGCGCAATATGGTCCTTGGCCGGGCAGTTTCTTGGCGCCGCAGAAACGAAATTCAGATTGGGCCGGATCGCCGATTGGCCAACGGCACATCGACTCCCGCAATTCCGCAATGGTCACAGGTTCGGATATCGTCACCACGACGACTTCCCGCACCGTATGGGGCGTGGGAGCTTCAATCACAAATGGGTCAAAGGCGAGGGCGGGATTACCGGCGACTTGTGGACTGCACGCATGCTGGTGGCCGAGGCGCCGAACCGCCTTTTGGTGCGGCGGCGAAGCGGGGACATTCTCCGAGCGCGCGTTGTCGCGGCCCGATAGCCCGAGCCGGTAGACCTTGCCGATCACCGCATTCCGGGTAATCCCGCAGCCAAGCTCACCAGCAATGCGGCTCGCGCTCCAGCCTTCGAGCCAGAGTTTTTGCAACAACTCGATTCGTTCATTGGTCCAGGACATCGAGGCCTCCTAGAAGGTTGCAAATCTGAACTGGTGGTCGGATAAAATTTCGTTCATTTCGAATTAACCGAGATATTTCCAATTAACCGGGATATTCCCATTTTACGAGATATCGCTATTCGTATCATGAACTAGGTGTCCGCCTGCACACATTTCACCAGCACGCATTCTGCGCGACTTAGTCTCATGCTTCCCTCCGCGAGAAATCTCGCAGCTGACATAGCGCAAGCTATATTAGCGACCAAATCCTTTGCAAGCCGCGCGCAGCGCCGCGGAATGTTTTCAACAAGAGCTTCCATCAAGCACGCGACGCTTCACGTATCGCCACGAGACTGGAACTTATGAACCGGTTCGCGCCGCAACTTTGCCGGAGATTTGAACGAAGGCCGCGACCGCCAGCTGTCTCGCGATGACGAACGTGGTTTATTTTTGTTTCGATCCTCTCCGTGCCCTAGGCGAATTTTAATGCACAAGTATCGGTGAGCCGAGCGGCGTATGAGGCTGAGCCTTATGGTTCCAACCCGCCGCTTGGGGCCACCGCTCGCCCATGGCGGGCAGAGCGCAACCGGACAAGCGCCGGACAACGCATCGTTTCAAAGTAAGCTTGCGTCGGGCTGGCCAACCAATCGGCAAGACATCCGAAACGCCGCGTACAATGTCTTGCCGGCCCAGATGGAAATCGTGCCGGTGTCCGCGTTGGCCGGATCATCAGGGGATGTCGCGGCCATCTCGCGGACGATTACGGCGCCGCTCTCTCAATGCGCGGCTTTGATCGACCCGGCGCTTCACTACCGGACAAAAGGTCTCTGGTTTTCGCGACAATACGATGCGCGATCAAAAACTCCGATCAAGACTGCGCGGATTTGCTGGCGCGGCCCTTATCGTAGTCAAAACGGCATTCGCATGATGAGGTTCCACGCATAATTATACAAAGGCGCCGGCGGATCCAATATGGCATGAACTGGTAGGATCGCGACTTGCTAGGCGATGCCAAGGTTAGTCTTCACAGGGTGGCAGATATGAAAACGGCCAAACATAATGCCCCGGCCCACAAAGAGCTGGTTTCGGCCCGAGCGCGCGCCGCTGGTCCGTTGCATGTCGTTAAAGGCGCATTCGGGCCAGAAATAGAGGCAATATGGAATTGCAAGCGCCCGATCGGGCCGCGATCGCGCCCACGGACCTTGTTTTAGAGACGATTGGTCGCGAACGCCCCGCGTGCGCCCCGTTGCGCTAGGCCAAGCGTTCCTTTACAAAGGCGCGAAATCGAGGACGCGCGATGGCCAATGACGAAGAAGAACTTGCCAAGATAACAGCTGCGCCAGGCGCCGGACAAGGTTCGCTTCGACCTGGAGCGCCGGAGAGCGGCAGCCAATTTCAAACGCCAGCCGAACCGGAAAGGGCCGCAATGGAGCCGGGTGATACAGCGGCGCCCGGGCCGCAATCGCTCGACGAACGGTTTTCCTTGGAACGCCACCCGCCGGAAGCCTCCTCACCCGAGCCGTCCGCTCCCGAGCCCGTGCAACCGGCGCCGGAGTTGGTTGTCCCGCCGCCGAGGTTGGCCGGCGAAAAAACCAAGCCGCGCTCGCTTTTTCCCGCGCTTGCCGCAACCGCTATCGCCGGCGCTGTTCTGGGTTTTGGCGGAACTTTTGGACTGCACTATTTTGGCGGCTCGAAACTCGACTTTGGCGGCTCAAAATTCGATGGATTTGCCTCCGGCGAGCGCGTTGCCGCACTAGACGCGCGAATTGCCGCGATCGAGGGTAAGGAGGAGACGGCCTCCGCCGCCTCGCGTGCGGCACTGGCCGCGATGGAGTCCCGGATAACTGACGCGGAGAACGCCGCGAACAAAGCCGCGCAGTCGGCAAATTCGGCGCAGGCCGACGCACAAAAGGCCCTCGCGGCCGAGCCGGCGGCCCAAGAACCCGGGCCCGGTCCCGCGCCGGCCGTTGCCGATCTCGGACCGCTTGAAGCGCGAATTGACACCCTTGAGCAAAAGCTTGCTCCGCTCGAAGCAGCACTCGCCGCGCCCAAGGCGGGACTCCGCGCGCAACCAGGTCGCGCGGACGCCGCTGCCGATCTCGGTCCGCTTGAAGCGCGAATTGACACCCTTGAGAAAAAGCTTGCCCCGCTCGAAACGGCGCTCGCCGCGCCCAAGGCGGGTCTCCGCGCGCAACCAGATCGCGCGGACGCCGCCGCCGGTGAACGCTCCCGCGCCGAAGCTATTGCGGTAGTCGCCGCAAGCCTATTGCGAAAGCTGGAAAGCGGCGGACAATTTTCGGGGGAACTCGCGGCGCTCGAAAACCTTCGCGTCCCTCAGGCGTCTCTCGCGCCGCTGCGCGCGGCCTCCGAATCCCCAGTTTGGAGCGAACGGCAATTGACCGCGCGATTTGCTTCGCTCGTTCCAGGCATAATCGCGAGCGAGACCGCCAAGCAAGCTAGCGCCGATGAAAGTTTCCTCGATCGCGTGACACGCAACGCCAAAGGTCTGCTGCGTGTCCACCGAGTCGGCGATGCTGGAGCTGCGGGCGTTGAAGGCTTCGTCGCGCGGATCGAGAACGCACTTGCCGACCACGATCTCGAAGCCGCGTTGAAAGCGTGGCATGAATTGCCCGCTGCCGCGAAAAAATCGGTAAACTGGGGTGAAGCCGTAAAAGCGCGGCTCGATGCCTTGAATGCCGCAAGGTCGATCGAGGCCGAAGCCGTGGCGGTCCTGGGCAAGGCGAAGTCATGATTTCCGCAAGCTGAGACCTGACAACGAAGCCCCCGCCGAGAAACACATGGTCCGCGTTCTCTTTTTCCTCGTTGTTCTCATCGCCCTGGCGCTGGGTGACGCGTGGCTCATCGACAGGCCGGGCGAGATCACGCTGACCTGGCAGGGCTACCAGATCGAAACGTCGCTTTTGGTCGGGCTCGGGATATTGCTCGCCGTGGTTGCCGCGCTCGTCGTCGCGTGGAATATTTT
>JBQTKC010000325.1:0-6997 GCA_052386575.1 Beijerinckiaceae bacterium | reverse complement strand
GCCGATTTTTGTTTTCACTAAGCGGTTGAAAAATATCTGGTCGAAAAAAGCAAATGGCCAGCAATACGCAACCAGCGAAAAAAGTGAGGATGCGGGGAATTGTTGGCAGCTGGGGAATTGTTATTTCTTTAATTGTGATTCCGCCGAGCAAGGCAATGACAATCAGTCCCAGCCCTACCAAGTAAGTAATGACTACTATCGACGGTATATTGCTCGGATCTATGGTCATACTTATCCCCCTTCACAAAACTCACCAAGGCCATCTTGCGGCCGGCCCTGTCGAAATCGACGGCCGACTCTTTACTATCGGCGGCGGCGATGGTTGAAAATCACCCTTGACATGACCTCGGCGCCTCAGACCCAGGGCGCCCGTCATTCCGATCCAAGCCGATACCGGCATGTGACAAAGTCCCCAGTTGAGCCCTA
Organism: Beijerinckiaceae bacterium; assembly: GCA_052386575.1. Lineage (GTDB taxonomy): Bacteria > Pseudomonadota > Alphaproteobacteria > Rhizobiales > Beijerinckiaceae > Methylocapsa. Next base: position 6,571 of record JBQTKC010000325.1, on the reverse strand, counting down.
CCGCATTCTTTCGCTTGCTCCAAATCTCGGCTTTGCATAATGCCCCGCGCGCCAAAAGTGCATTTGCGCAGACGGTCACTCGTACCAAAATTTTTCACGTGGAAATATTTTGGTACGATCCGCTAGAATTGAGGACCCTATAAGCGCAATGCACAGTTTCCGGCGTCATCCTGTCAAAATGCAGCCGCCGCAACCGAACCGATGATGAACGTTCTTCTTCTTGGCTCCGGCGGGCGCGAGCATGCCATCGCCATCGCGCTCGCGAAAAGTCCGTTGCTTAAAACGCTGTTCGCCGCCTCGGGAAATCCGGGCATGGCGGCACTCGCTCGCGTGGCCGAGCTCGATCCAAAAGACCATTTGGCGGTCGCCGAATTCTGCAAGGCAAACCGGATCGATCTCGTCGTGACCGGTCCGGAGGCGCCGCTTGTCGCCGGCATCGTCGATGCGCTGACGCCGGCGGGGATCAGGGCTTTTGGCCCAACCAAGGCGGCGGCCCGGCTCGAAGGCTCCAAAATTTTCGCCAAGGAGTTTTGCGCCCGCTTCAACATACCAACCGCCGCCCATGCGTGCTTCACGGATGCCTTAGCCGCCAAAACCCATGTGCGCGAAAAAGGCGCCCCGATTGTCATTAAGGCCGATGGGCTCGCGGCGGGCAAGGGCGTCACTGTGGCAATGAGCCTCGGCGAGGCGGAAGCCGCGATCGAGCGGATGTTCGCGGGCGAATTTGGCGCCGCGGGGAAAAAAATTGTCGTGGAAGAATTTTTGGACGGCGAGGAGGTTTCGTTTTTCGCGCTCTGCGATGGCGCGCAAGCGGTGGAGTTCGCCTCCGCCCAGGATCATAAGCGCGTGGGCGAAGGCGACCGCGGCCCCAATACCGGGGGCATGGGCGCCTATTCTCCGGCGCCGGTCATGGACGCGCGGATGCGCGAACGCGTGATGCGGGAGATCGTCGCGCCCACGCTCGACGGAATGGCGGCGATGGGCACGCCCTTTAAAGGCGTCCTTTTCGCCGGTCTGATGATTTGCCCGGATGGGCCGCGCCTGATCGAATACAACGTGCGGTTCGGCGATCCCGAAACCCAAGCCATGCTGCCGCGTCTCGAAGAGGATCTGCTGGCTTTGCTCCTCGCCTGCGTCGAGGAACGGCTGCCGGAGCGCAAGGTTCAGCTCTCGGCAAAAACCGCGCTGAGCGTCGTGCTCGCCGCCAAGGGCTATCCCGGCGCCCCGGTCAGGGGGAGCGAAATTTTTGGCGTTGAGCGGGCCGGGGCAATGCCGTTCGTTTCGATCACCCATGCCGGGACGAAGCGCGACGGACAAAGACTCATCGCAGACGGCGGTCGCGTCCTAACCGTCACGGGCGTCGGCGCCGATGTGGCGGACGCGCGGGCACGCGCCTACGCCGCGATCGATGCGATCGATTGGCCGGGCGGTTTCTGCCGCCGCGACATCGGCTGGCGGGCCTTGCAGCCTGTTGCAAAAGCGTCGCCCTCATTCTTGTAACTTGATTTTGGCGGGATCGGGTGTTGTCGCCGATGCGGTGGCGGAGGGGAGACCGGCTCACCCCTTCGTTTGACAGAAAAGCCCGCCACTCAGCTTGGTCCCGGGTCCGCGCCTTCGCGCAGGCCTTGGGCAAGGGCGATCCGGTACCCCCGGCTGCGGCAACGACTATATCGATCACTTGACCAACAATGTGTTTCACTGCGCCATGGATCGGCAGTACCGATTTTATCAAGCTCTCTTCAATTTTCGTCAGTCCGGCGGCGAGGTTTTGGCGAAGGCAATTTTCAGCGCTTTTCGAGTCGGTCGAGGCGGACCAGATCGAACGCGGCGTGCTCGTCGCGGGAAACACGCGGCCAATGGAGCAACCCGCGGGTAAGCGCGCGAGATGGAAAATTGTTGTAAGTTGAAACGCGCGCGATATAGCGATGCCCGGTTTATTCATATCCGATCATGAAAAGGCATCGATGAAATTTCTTCGTATTTTTGTCCGGCCTTGCTACACGTATGCTTTGGCATTCTTCGCCCCGCTGTTTCTTGGCTTCCAAGTGCTGGCGCAAACAGACCCGCTGCCCTCTTGGAGCGAGGGCCCGGCCAAGCACGCCATCATCGAGCTGGTCAAGACCACCACCGGCAAGGCCAGCACCGCATACGTGCCGCCAGAAGCGCGCATCGCTACGTTCGACCAGGACGGCACTACCTGGGTCGAGCATCCGATCTACACGCAAGTCGTCTATTGCCTGGAGCAGGTTCCGGCGCTGGTGAAGGCGAAACCGAAGCTGAAGAGCGTCGAGCCGTTCAAGACCGTGCTTTCCGGTGACCGCGATGCGATTGCCAAGCTCTCGACCAAGGACTTCATGAAGATTCTCACGGCCACCGTCAGCGGGATGACGGTGGACAATTTCAAGGCCGAAGCGACCAAATGGATCACCGCCGCCAAGCATCCGCGATGGAATCGACTCTACACCGAGCTGACCTATCAGCCGATGCTCGAAGCGATGCGGTATCTGCGCGAAAATGGCTACAAAACCTACGTCGTCACCGGGGGCGGCCAGGACTTTGTCCGCGTCTATGCCGAGCGGGTCTATGGCATTCCGCCCGAGCAGATCGTCGGCTCCGCGGGCGGGACAAAATACGGCTACGATAAAACGGGCAAACCGTTTCTGACGAAGGAGCCAAAGCTCTTGCTGAACGATAATGACGCAGGCAAGCCCGAGGGGATTCATATGATGATTGGAAGGCGTCCGGTCATCGCGTTCGGCAACTCGACCGGCGACCGGCAGATGCTGGAATATACTGCAGCTGGCGGCGGTGCCCGGCTGGCGCTGCTCGTGCTGCACGACGATACGGTGCGCGAATATGCATATGGACCGGCGCAGGGGCTGCCAGACACGAGGATTGGTACATTTACCCAGGCGCTCCACGACGAAGCAAGGAAGGACGGCTGGATAATCATCAGCATGAAGAACGACTGGAAGCGGATCTTCGCGTTCGAGTAGCGGACAAAATATCTCTCGGGCTAAGCTACAGTCCTTTTGGCAGCTTCGCGCCAGGAGGCTCCCGATATCAATGGCCGGCGGAACAATAAGGCCAGCGAATAGTTTAGTAGGGTGCGTTGCGGAAAGGTCTCATTGCATTTGCTCGACGGCGATCCGCGCCCTCGCAAGCATTCGAAATGCCGCGCGGACTTCTACGAGTCTCCCCATGACACATGATTACATGTCCGGCTTCGGCAATGATTTCGAAACCGAGGCGTTGCCGGGCGCCTTGCCGCAAGGACAGAACTCGCCGCAGCGCTGCCCCTATGGGCTTTACGCCGAGCAATTGTCGGGCACGTCCTTCACCGCGCCGCATGGCACCAATTCGCGCTCCTGGCTTTACCGCATGCGGCCATCCGTCAAGCATGCCGGCCGCTTCGCCCGCATCGATGTTCCGTACTGGAAAACCGCGCCGCATATCGTCAAGCATGGCTTGCCGCTTGGGCAATTGCGCTGGGATCCTTCGCCCATCCCAGATGAACCCTTGACCTTCGTGACCGGCATGCGGACCATGACGACGGCGGGCGACGTTTACACCCAGACCGGCATGGCGGCGCAGGTCTTCCTTGTGACGCGAGACATGGAAGACGATTATTTTATGAATGCCGACGGCGAATTGCTGATCGTGCCGCAAACCGGCGGCCTTGATATCGCGACAGAGCTCGGGCGCATCGGCATTGGTCCAGGCGATATCGCCGTCATCCCGCGCGGAATGAAGTTTAAGGTGGGCCTCGAAGGCGGCCCCGCGCGTGGCTACGTTTGCGAGAATTATGGCGCGAGGTTCGCCCTGCCCGCGCGGGGACCGATCGGCGCCAATTGCCTCGCCAACGCGCGGGACTTCAAGACGCCAGTAGCAAGCTATGAAGACAAGGAAACGCTCTGCCGTCTTACGCTAAAATGGTGCGGCGGCTTCCATCTGGCCGAAACCGGCCACTCGCCGCTCGATGTCGTCGCCTGGCACGGCAATTACGCGCCCTACAAATATGATCTTCGGACCTTCGCGCCGGTCGGCGCCATACTGTTCGATCACCCGGACCCTTCGATCTACACGGTGCTCACCGCGCCATCCGGCGAGGCCGGCACCGCGAACGTCGATTTCGTCATCTTTCCGGAGCGCTGGCAGGTTGCCGAACATTCATTCCGGCCGCCCTGGTATCACATGAACATCATGAGCGAATTCATGGGCCTCATTCACGGCGAATATGACGCCAAGGCGAAAGGCTTTGCGCCGGGCGGAATTTCGCTCCACAATAGCATGCTGCCGCATGGGCCGGACAAAGAAGCATTCGACAGAGCGAGTTCGGACAAGCTTCAACCGCAAAAACTCGCAAACACCCTCGCCTTCATGTTCGAGACGCGCTATCCGCAACAGGTGACGGACTATGCAGCCAAGCTGCCTGCCTTGCAAAGCGACTATGCCGATTGCTGGCGGGGTTTGGAAAAGCGCTTCGATCCAAACCGCCGCGAATGACCAACGCCGGGAGGGAGCCGCATGAAGCTTGCGACACTCGCCAACGGCAGCCGCGATGGCCGGCTCGTCGTGGTTTCGCGCGATCTCGCGTATGCCACGGACGCGCGGGGCATAGCGAACACAATGCAAGACGCGCTCGACGATTGGGCGAGCCTCTCGCCGGAACTTGAGGCGCTCGCGGCGGCGCTTGAAACCGGCGCGGTGCCGCGCGTGCGGTTCCGCGAGCACGATGCGCTTTCGCCGCTGCCGCGCGCGTTTCAATGGATCGACGGCTCCGCTTACTTGAGTCACGTGGAGCTCGTGCGCCAGGCGCGCGGCGCCGCGATGCCGCCGGAGCTCTTTACCGATCCTTTGCTCTATCAGGGCGGATCGGATGCTTTTCTTGCTCCTCGCGAGCCGATAAGTATGGCGGATGAAGGTTTCGGCATCGATTTCGAGGGGGAAGTCGCGGTCATCGTCAACGATGTCGCGATGAGCGCGGATCGCGCCGAGGCCGCCGCGGCAATTGTGATGATCGCGCTTGTTAACGATGTGTCCTTGCGCAACCTTATCCCCGCGGAACTCGCCAAGGGTTTTGGCTTCTTCCAGTCAAAACCGTCCTCGGCCTTTTCGCCTGTCGCGGTCACTCCGGATGAGCTCGACGGCGCTTGGGACGGCGGACGCTTGCATCTTCCATTGCTCGTTAGCCTCAATGACATGCCGTTCGGGCGGGCGGATGCCGGCACCGGCATGAATTTCGATTTCCCTGCTTTAATTGTGCACGCGGCCAGGACAAGGCCGCTGAAAGCGGGCACCATCGCCGGCTCCGGCACTGTTTCCAACAAAGGCGAGGACGGCGGCCCCGGCCGCCCCATCGCCGATGGCGGAGTTGGCTACTCATGCCTTGCCGAGGTTCGGATGGTTGAAACCATTCGCGGCGGTGCCGCGAAGACGCCCTTCTTGCGCTTCGGCGATACGGTGCGCATCGAAATGAAGACTCCGGGCGGCCAGTCCATTTTCGGCGCCATCGAACAGACGGTCAAACCTTATGCAAGATCCTCCGCCTGAGCCGGTTCTCTACGGCTATTGGCGATCGAGCGCCGTCTACCGGGTGCGGATCGCCTTGAATTTTAAGCGGATTGCTGCGAGGCAGGTCGCCGTGCACCTACCCTTGGGCGAACAGAAGAGCGACGAACATCGCGCGCGAAACCCTGCCGGTCTCGTTCCGGTATGGCGGGAGGCGGACGGGTTTACGCTCGCGCAGTCTCTTGCCATCATCGAATATCTCGATGACATTTGCCCCGACCCGCCCTTGTTGCCGATTGATCCGAGGCAGAAGGCGATTTGCCGCGAGATCGCCTATACGATCGCCTGCGACATCCATCCGATCGGCAATTTGCGGGTGCTTGAAAAACTCGCCGCGGAACATGGCGCCAGCGCCGGCGCCTGGGCGCCCTGGAACCGGCATTGGATCGGGATCGGGTTTCGCGCGATCGAATCGCGCCTCGCCGCCATTGCCGGGCGCCACGCCGTCGGAGACGCGATTACGCTCGCCGACGTTTGCCTTGTGCCGCAGGTCTATAACGCGCGGCGTGCCGAGCTCGATCTGGCGCCCTTTCCACGCATCGTCGCGGCCGACGCGGCGGCGCGGAAAAAGCCTGCTTTTGCGGCGGCGGCGCCCGAAGCTCAGCCCGAGGCGGCGATGAAGGCGGAAACATCCACGTCGCCGGGCGACCTGCCACAATAGGTCTCGCCGACCGAAGGTCTCTATAAAAATGCCCCGCGATCCCGCGCGTGGCCACCGTCCGCCCTTTTGCAGGTGCTCGCCCAACTTTACCGACCGGGAGAAAAACCAGACGAGAATCGGCTTAGGGCCACCGGAGGTCTGACACTGCCCGATTAAATCGCGGCTTACCATTTTCTCTTGGCGGCGACCCCCGGGTCACAGCCCATAGGCGCTAAAATAAGCGAGCCATCTTTTGATAGCTGCGTCGTCGAGGTGGCTCGCGCAGATGCCGCTGCGGCACTGTCGCACCTCGCTGGAGGCAGGTGATTGCCGGCTCGGGGATGATGGCTTGGAGAAGTG
>JBQTKC010000324.1:0-5765 GCA_052386575.1 Beijerinckiaceae bacterium | reverse complement strand
CGAGGCAAAATGAGCGGCTGACGGCAACGAAATCTTGTTCGCGATCAGTGCCATAGCCGTCGCGAGCCCCCGCGCGCGGCAACCAAACGCCGATCATGCAAAGCCCGGAAATTATGCAAAGCTCTCCGTTATTCTGTCTCTGTCGCACAGCCAAAGGACTTCTTTCAGTCCAAATTATCCTGGGCGTTGGAGGATATTCAGCCGATTAGGTGCTCAGACCGGCAGATTGCGAGCCGTGATGTGACAAAGCCTCGCACAAGGCAACCATTGTTTAACCCTCCAAATGCCATTATGTTTTGGTCTTTCCAAACAGATTGGCAACCAATCTTCAAAATTGAAAATGGACTAGAGTATGTTTGTGTTTATCGCGACGCATATCTTCAAAACGCCCGTAGACGTTGTGCAACGGCTATCCAGTGCCGTACGAATACCTCAAGCACGTTGTCCTGATCGCTCTGATCCGCGTGAGATAGATAAGTTCTATCGTGAGCGTTATTCTCCACGAAGAAAAGTTGGCGCTTCAAATACTGGGGCTCCGATGCCACGCCGGTGTGATCCCGCATGATTTTGCGGTAACCAAATCAGTGGATCGCGCGGATAAATGGTCGCGTGGCGGACGTGTCAGGCGGCAGATGTCAAAGCCGCCAAATCTCCATCGCGGCGTGAGCCCATCCTATGAATCTCGCGAAAATCGATAATCGCAGGAACGCACCCCGGTCTCCCAGCTTACTATCCACATCCGTTTAATGGTCAGGCAACAATGCGTTTCTGGCCGCACGAGCGTTCGCGCCGAAACTTGCCACGCCAGCACTCATCATGCCCGGCCATATGACCGCCCAGCTACATCCGAAATAATGGCACGCATCGATTAACAAGCCAGGAGGTGGGCTAAACACTACTACCACAAACCCCATTGCCGAAAGGCAGAGCTGAGCCATTTAGATCTTTGCCGCATCATTGGGCTTGGCAGGATTCGTGAGGCGAGATGCTTGGCGAATCTGCGTTGACGTGCGTGCCACAAAACGACCATCGGTCAGAGCTGCCCCAAAGGCCGCGAGGATATACACCCATGTGAGGAGAGGTAAAGCCAACAACGGTCCGGCGTCTGACCGCGTCTGCGATGACAACGTATCAATCAGACCTTGTCGTGCAGCCACAAAGACTATGACAGTTGCAAATAGCACCGCTGTGAATTGAAGACATGCCGCGGCGAGACCAGCTTGAAAAAGGCGTATTCTTGATAAAGCACTCATCCGACTCTACTTGCAGTGTTCAAATTCTTCAGTAATGCAAGTAAACCTTGGAGAATGTCAGTTGGTGATGGCGGGCAGCCTGGGATGTGGAGATCGACGGGGATAACGTCCGAGACGCCTCCTGTGACCGCATAGCTGCCGGCAAAGCAGCCACCATCCAAAGCGCAGCTGCCAAGGCTCACAACCCACTTGGGATTGGGGGTCGCGTCGTAGGTCCTCTGCAAGGCTTCGCGCATGTTTTTCGTGACCGGACCAGTTACGAGCAAAACATCAGCATGCCGGGGCGAGGCGACAAATCGTATGCCGAAACGTTCGATATCATAGAATGCATTGCTAAGGGCGTGAATTTCTAGCTCGCACCCGTTGCAAGAACCTGCGTCAACCTGCCGAATCGATAGGCTGCGGCCGAGGCGCGCCCGGGCGGCGCGGTCCACCTTTGCGGCTATTGCAGCGGTTTCTGTGTCCGGCGGGCCTTGCTCCGTGAACGGCGCTTTCAACAACCCTCTGAGGAGTGTTTTTCGCATGGCACCACCTTAAAGATCATGGCCCGAGTAGGAGCAGTTGAACGACTTGTTGCAGATGGGGAAGTCGGCAACAATATTCCCCTCTATCGCGGCCTCAAGCAGTGGCCATTGGAACCAGGAGGGATCGCGCAAGTGGGAGCGTTCGACGCGCGCATCGGCGCCGAGCCGGACCCAAGCCAAAACATCGCCGCGAAAGCCTTCGACCACGGCCATCCCCTCACATATTTCGCCAGTCCCGCTCACCGTGACCCGGAGCGGCCCTTGTGCAGGCATGTGAGCCAGAATCAGTTCGACCAGCGCCAGGCCCTGCGCCACTTCACGGATGCGAATCCAGATTCGCGCATTGACGTCACCCTCCGTGAGGAGAGGAACGTCGTATTTAAAGAGCAGCGAGTCATAAGGGGGGTAAGAAAGTTGCACGCGGGCATCAAAGGCACGCCCAGATGCCCGGCCAATGTATCCGCCGCACCCGTATTTCCGGGCGAGATTTTGAGGCACGATCCCGGTTCCGACTGTCCGATCCTGAAGCGATGCGGTGCTGTCGTAAAGCTCGATCAGGGGAGGGAGTGACTTGCCGATTTTGCTGATCAATTCCCGGATCTGCTCGAAACCGCTCGAGGGGAGATCGGTGCCCACGCCACCAGGCAAGATGCAGTCCATCATAAGCCTGTGCCCAAAACATGCAGCCGAGGCGCGCAAAACACGCTCGCGCAGGACACCGCAATATGAGTGCATCAACGTGAAAGCGGCGTCGTTGCATATGGCGCCAATATCGCCGAGGTGATTTGCGAGGCGTTCGAGCTCGGCCATCAAGGCGCGCAACCATATGGCCCGTGGCGGAACTTCGATTTCAAGCGCCGTCTCGACTGCGCGGGCAAATGCGAAGGCATAAGCAACCGTGCTATCGCCAGATGTGCGCCCCGCGAGGCGCGCCGCCCCGTCAATGGAGGCGCCCATCATCAGGGACTCTAGCCCCTTGTGCGCGTAACCAAGCCGTTCTTCGAGCCGCACCACCGTTTCGCCGCTCGCGGTGAAGCGGAAATGCCCAGGTTCGATGATGCCCGCATGGACCGGGCCGACCGGGATTTGATGCAAGCCGTCACCTTCGGACGCAAGAAACTCGTATGGAGACGCCGATTGAAGCGATTCTTTCTGCCTGCCGAGTGGATGACGCAGGCCCCAATGTCCATAGTCAAGCCAGGACCGCGGGTCGGGCAGTCCTACAGGCTCTAGGCCAAAAAGGTCGCGAATGGCGCGCTCGGGGCAGATCGCGGGAGGGTGCAGCCGGCCGACCGAAGGAAAATTCCCCTCAAGACATTCATGTGTGACCATCGCGATCTGGTGTGCGGTTTAATCGAGGATGGCCATGTGCACCGCGCCCTTATCTCCCCACAGGCCAAATAGCGTCCACCGGCCCGCGGCGATCCGTTCCGCGAGCGATTGCCAGTGATCGCAGTCTACCACGCGACGCGGCCACGGCCGATGATTTGCTATGGCCCGTCCGGGTTCGATTGCACCGAACAGCGCTGGCAAGTCTTGCTTCTCCTTGTTCATCCGAGCAGACGAGCAACATGCTGGAACCACGCGACCAGCGGCGGCGGCAAATAGATTCCTGCCATCAATACGATGCCGAAATGACCCGCCATGGGCAGATACGAAGCCGCAACCGGCGCACAACTGCCCTTCGGGTTCCCAAACGCAAGTCCATGCAAGCGTAAGAGCAGGGCTCCAAATCCGATGAGCAGGGCGGCGACCAGCGGAATCGCAAGCAATGGCATGCGCGCGAAAGTGGAGCTTACAACCAAGAACTGGCTCATAAAGATTCCAAGCGGCGGCATCCCCGCAATGGCGATTACGCCAAGAACCAGACTCCACCCGAGAGCCGGATGGGAAGCTGTCAAGCCGCGGATTTCCGCGATTTTTTGGGTACCCTTGGCCTGGGCGATGTGACCAACGGTGAAGAAGATCGCCGAGTTGGTGAGGCTGTGCATCGTCATATGGAGAAGACCCGCGAAATTGGCGAGCGGCCCGCCCATGCCAAAGGCAAAGACGATGATGCCCATGTGCTCGATCGACGAATAGCCGAACATCCGCTTGATGTCGCTGCGGCGGTAAAGCATGAAGCTCGCGAATATGAGCGAGCCAAGTCCCATTGTGGCCATTAAAGGACCGGTCGCCATCGCGCCAGGATGGGCGGCAAGCAGCAGTTTGAAGCGCAGGACAGCGTATAGAGCGACATTGAGCAGGAGGCCAGAGAGGACCGCCGAGATCGGCGTTGGGCCTTCGGCATGCGCATCGGGCAGCCAAGCGTGCAGCGGCGCGAGACCAACCTTGGTACCGTACCCGAGCAATAGAAAAACGAAAGCGAGGTTGAGAAATGCTGGATCGAATGACCAAGCGTGTTGGATCAAGATTGTCCAGATCATTCCGTCGCGGCCTTCTCCAACGACCGGATGAGCGGCCATATAGACGAGGATGGTGCCAAAGAGCGCAAGTGCAATGCCGACGCTGCCCAGAATGAAATATTTCCAAGCAGCCTCGATGGCTTCCTCCGTGCGGTAAATGCCAACCATGATCACGGTGGTGAGGGTCGCCATCTCGATCGCGACCCACATCAGGCCTATATTGTTTGCGGCCAAGGCAAGATTCATAGAGAAGAGCAGCGCCTGATACATCGCGTGATAGAATCGCAAGTGCACCTCGGTTAGACGCCTGGTTTCAAGTTCGTGGGCGATATAGCTCGCGCTGAAAACGCTCGTGGTAAAGCCGACGAAGCTATTCAATACAATGAACACGATGTTCAGATCGTCAACCAGAATATAAGGACTAGGCGCGGGCTTCTCGATCAACAACGACAGTGCGGCGAGCAGCGTCACCAAAGACGCGGCCATGTTCATACCGGCCGACAACCGGTAACCCGGTAAGACCGCCAATAAGGCAGCGGCCGCCGCCGGCACCGCCAGCATAAACGCGACGCCGTTCATTCCGCCTCCTCCCGGAACTGATCGCCGCGAAACCTGTCGAGCGCCCGGAGGTCGACGGTATCGAAACGTTCGCGGATGCGGAACAGAAATATACCAATGACGATGAAGGCAACGAGAACGGAAAAGGCAACACTAATCTCGACCACGAGTGGCATGCCTTTAGCGCCTGTCGCGGCAAGGATGAGACCATTCTCGATCGACATGAAGCCAACTACCATGCTCACCGCGTTGCCGCGAGTCACCATCATCAAAAGCCCGAGCAGCACAACCGAAAGTGCAAAAGCAAGATCCTCGCGGGCGAGCGAGTCGGCATCGGCCGCGACTCGCAGCATCACGACCATGGACAGCGCCACAAGCGCCATTCCAGCAAGCATAGTTGCGCCAATGCCCACAACGGTCTCGACCTCACGATGAATACCAAGGCGCACAATGATGCGATGCAACGCCACGGGAATGACGATCGCTTTGAAGATGAGCGCAATCAAAGCCGTAATGTAGAGGTGCGGCGCGCCTTGAATGAAGGCTTGCCAGGCAACCGAACAGGCAAGCACGACTGCCTGAAGAGCAAAGACATTGAGGAGCGCATAGAGACGGTCCTGATAGAGCAGCATAAAACTCACAAGAACAAGGCTGCCCGCAAAAAGATGCGCGACATCGAATGAGAGAGTATGCATCTACAAGCTCCGGGACACGAATAAGAGCAGCGTGCCGAGCAGGCCGAGCATGAGTGCGGCGCCAAGAAATTCCGAAACCCGGAAGACGCGCATTTTGGCGAGTGTTGTCTCGAACAGCGCGAGCAAGAATCCTCCTATTGCGAGCTTTATGATGTAAGCCCCAACGCCCGCCAATTGCTCTATCGCGGGTGCCCCCGGATACGTAATACCATTTCCGGTTAATTAATTCGGATCGATCCGCTTTGGCCACCAATGGAATCCGGTCCGGCTCTGGATTTGCTCGGGCTCGTCGGCGAGGGCGACGCATCGTTGAGCGATTGTCGCATCGAG
>JBQTKC010000323.1:0-9806 GCA_052386575.1 Beijerinckiaceae bacterium | reverse complement strand
TCGCAGGCTGGCCAAGGATTTTGAAAACCTGACCCGTAACGCGCTTGCTTTCCTGCACCTCGCCTCGATCCGCCTCATGCTCAGAAAGCTCTGTAATCCATCATGAAGTTCCGCAACAGACACTAAGATACACGACGCCAGCAATCGAGTCGCGTTAGAGCTTCCGCAGGAACAACAAAACGCCCCCAAACTTACCGCCCCGCCCGTTTCGCCGCCCGCCGCATGAGCGGAAAAAAGAGCGCATAGGGCAATAGGCAAATGGCCTTGAGCGTGTAGGCAAGCCGGCGCGGAAACATGATCTCGAAACCTTTTTTTTCGAACCCGTCGCAAATAATTTTGGCCGCGCGATCGGCGTCCATGATGAATGGCATTTCAAAATCATTTTGCGCCGTCATTTCGGTGTGGACAAAACCCGGATTGACGACTTGGATGGTGAGACCCGCCGGCTCATAGGAGAGTCGTAAAGTTTCCGCCATGTAGATCAGGGCGGCTTTCGTCGAACCATATGCGGACGACCCGGCGATCCCGCCATAACCCGCCAAGGACGAGTTGACAGCGATCTGGCCCTTGCCGCGCCGCTTCATTGCGGCGAGCACTGGATCAAGGCAATTGACCGTGCCGCCGACATTGATCTCGAATGTGCGCCAGACGAGGCTGGCTGAAAATCCATCGCGTTCGGCACCAAAATAGACACCCGCGTTTAGGAAAGCGAGCGCGATCGGTCCATGCGCCGCTTCGATGCCGTGGACCATGGCTGCCATCGCCGCGCTGTCCGTCACATCGCCGGAAAAGCTGAAAATCCTGTGGGATTGCGCGGCCAAGGCGTCAAGTTCGGCGCCCCGGCGCGCGGTCGCCGCGACCGTAAAGCCGCGCCGGGCAAGTTCGAGCACCACCGCGCGGCCAATGCCCGAACTTGCTCCCGTGACCCACGCAATGCCATCGCTTGGAAGGGCGCGATACATCAGCTTGCCTCGAATCGCCGTCAATAGCCTACTATATCTGCTTCAGTCCGGCCGCTAGAGCGGGATGGTTCATTTTGCGGCGGCCAGCAGAGAGCCTCTTGAAGGCTCGGCAATTTTTCCATGCCGCGAATCTGAAGCTTGGCGGCTTGAACCAGGCAACGGGAATTGCCGTGGCGGTCTCGCCACCCAGCGCCGCCAGCAGTGTGGCGATATGGTCCGGACGCCCGGATTGAAGGCTGCCGCTTTGCCTGTGCCAGCCCCTTTGCATCGCGCAAAGTCAGCAGGGGCCGCCATCTCTTGGCTACGCCCCGGCCTGTGCAAAGACGCGTTCGACTAAAGCGTCATGCGAGGCAACCGCGGAAACGAGCCGCTACAAGATCCGCGGCACAGCGGCGCTCCGCTCTCGTCCGATCGTTGTTACTACTGGAATGCGCCGATAGTGAAAGCACCGGTCGCGGGGCGCGGTTTCCGGTCGAAGTCGAGCACGACCCCCTTGCTGGTGAGGTTGACGCCTTTACCGAAGAGCGGCGAACCCGTGCCAGGGTGAAGGTCGCCTTTTGCACGGTCGCGATAGAGCGGGTCCTGTTTGATTCCGTGCTGCTCGGCGGGGAAGGCCGCGGCCCATTCCGTAAACGCCTGATCAAGGATTGTGGGAAGCCGCCGGGATACCCACATGGTGCCGGTGTGGAACCAATCGTTGTAGTCGAGGGTCATAACCCCCTTCCACGTGTCAAAAGACTGGTTTAGGACCATGGCACTGGATGGGAAATCAACCAACGCATTGTTCTCGATCACGATGTTCCAGGCCGCGACGGCGGCGGGGCTTCCCAGCATAAGAGCGAACCCCCCAGGCCCTTCCGCCTCATTCTGGGTGGCCCTCCAGCTCGTCGGGTTGGAACTCGAGTTATTCAGCACGTAAATGTCATGCAAGGTGGACGCGGTGTCGGATGGACGCATCCAGATTTCGAAACTGGCGGGCACGTTCAAGAGTACGTTATTGCGATAGGTGACGTGATGCACGATCCTATTGGCTCCGGTGGTCTGATTGCTAATTCCAGCGTCGAAGGTCTGCGAGACACGGCACCGCTCGACAATAATGTCATGCACACTTCCCCAGAATTCGATCCCAACGCCATAGCGCACGCCTTTGCCGCCGAGGTTGCCTCCGCCTATATATGAGACGTCAAGATCGCGAAAGGTGAGATGGCCCGAGGTATTCCCGTTCCCGGAGATCCCGTTTCCGGCTCCGAAAAGAATCGCAAAGTTCTGTAGGTAAGTGTAGTTTTGGCCATTTTTGTTGAATTGGACGATAGTCCGGTTGATGGCTAACTCCGTGCCGGGGAATAGCGTTGCAGGGTTTGCGGTCGCATAGACGACAACTCTCCAATCGGACGTCCTGAAAAACCAATCGGCGTTGCTACGCAAGGCACCCTGGGACCACTTCTCCCGGCCTATCCCAGGATTGCCGTGTCCTCCCCAGAGGAAGTTTCCTACATCATTGGCATTGTCGTAAGGAAGCCCGTTTGTGTAGCCTGGCTTTGGCGGGAAGGTTTTGACGCTTTGCCAGAGGTTGCCTCCCAAAGCTGTCCAGTCGGAAGTATTGCTTGCATTCACGGAGCCCATGAGCTTAGGTTTCGGACCCGTTCCATAGGCGTCGTAGTAAATCGCGCCGGCGGACGACCCACTCTGCATCTCCAATCGTTCGCGCCAGATGCCGCCCCGCTTGAACCGCACCGAGGTGTTTGGCCCAAGCGTCGCGGTATTCACCTTGTTCACGGACTTCCACGCGGTGGCAGGCGTGTGCCCGTCCGCGCTATCGTTGCCGTTAATGTCATCAACGTAATAGGCATTCAGCGCATCGCCGATGCCGAGCGTGAGAGTGGCGGTCACCGGCACCGTGGAGCACTGGGCGCTAACGCTATAGGCCGTGCTTCCCACGATCTGGGTTGGCAGGCCAGAGATTGTCCCGGTCGTTGGATTGACCGTCAACCCGTCCGGGAGGGTAGGAGTGATGGAAACCTTGGAAAGCGTCCCAGCGCAGGATGCGGTGTTAGATGTGATCGTTTGGCCGAGAGTGTAGGTTACAGGATTTTTCGCATAAGTAATACCTGGCGCTGCAGCGGCGTCCCCCATAACGCCGCAATAAAGTAGAATTACGCCAGATAGAGAACACATTGACAGTAGTTTGTTGTTTTTCATTGCTCCGTCTCCAGTTGGATATTACACTGTCCGCGCGACGCCCGGACACCACGATAAGTTGCATATGATTGACCCCAGAAGTGAGTGTCCGCTAACGACAGTTAATGAATTTCATATGGCGAAATCGCGGTTTATGAAAGGTATTGTTAAGTTTATAATTTTGCGGAACTGGCATGGTCCGTTCTGGCGGGAAGCGAAGACGGTCCCCGCAAACGCAGTCACGCGGGCGCGGTGAACCCCTCCCGCGCTCCCGCGTTTACGCGGAATTATGCGCGCTCGTCTTTCCCGCTGGCCATCGCCGGCGCTTGAGGCAGGATCTAGCTTCTTGTCAAAATCGCTGGAAAGGCGCCCGCCAACGGCGTATCCTCGGGACTTGGCGAGGCACGCTGGCGCGGATAAAGGCGGCGGGCGGGTTGCGGCCGGATCCTTCCCGGGGACACTGCCGAGGCACGGGCTACGCCTGTAGTATACGCCTGTAGTAAATGTGAATAGTTCCATCAGGCTAGAGATGTGAACATGAGTTCAATTGCCATTGGCGACTTCGCAAAATATTTGGCGGACAAAAATTTTCTCATTTCAGACGCGGAATTTACTTCCGCGTCCTCTAGCGCGTCCAACGCTGAACGATCCCTTCGCAAGCTTTGGGAAGCGACCGAGCTCACCGCGAATGGATTTGCCGATGAAGTCGCCCTTTTTTTTGGGTTGAAGCGTCTTGCCTTGCCCGAGCTCGTTGCCGCGCCTGCCTTGACCGGACGGTTTTCGCCGCGCTTCTTGCGCGACACCGCGATCTTCCCCTTCGAGCTGCCGAAGGGTCAATATAGGCTTGCCGTCGCCGACCCGAGCGACGCCGCCGCCGTGCGCGCCGCCGAAATCGTCCTAGGCGCACCGGTTTTGGTCGAGATCGCCTCTTTTGAAGATATCGCGACCGTTCTCGGCGAGCAGCTTGGCGGCGAAGAGGGAACGGCGGCGGAAAGCGAGTCCCTGGGCGCCGGCGCCGAGGACGACATCGAAAGTCTGCGCGATCTGGCGAGCGGCGCCCCGGTGGTGCGCGCGGTCAACGATTTGCTCGAAAAGGCCCTGGAACTTCGGGCCAGCGATATTCACATCGAACCGTTCCGGAACGGCCTTGTGGTACGCATGCGGGTCGACGGTTTGCTGCGCACCGTGGCGGCGCCCGCCAATGCCTTGCCGCAGGCCTTGATCTCGCGGATCAAGATTTTGGCCGGCCTCAACATCGCCGAACGGCGCTTGCCGCAAGATGGCGCGGCAAGGCAGAAGGTCGCCCGCTCGGAAATCGACATTCGCGTCGCCACGATGCCGTCCCAGCATGGCGAGTCGGCGGTTATCCGCCTGTTGCCGCGCGATCGCGGTTTGCTCGACGTCGCTAAACTCGGCTTGTCGGTTAGCGACGAGAAAATTGTTCGCCATCTGCTTGCGCTGCCGCATGGCATGATCGTCGTGACGGGGCCGACCGGCAGCGGCAAGACGACGACCCTTGCGACCATGCTTTCGATCTTGAACGACCCGTCGCGCAAGATTCTGACCATCGAGGACCCGGTCGAATATGAGATTCAGGGCGTGAATCAGTCGCAGGTGAAACCCGGGATCGGGCTTACCTTCGCCACCGCGATGCGTGCTTTCGTCCGGCAAGATCCAGATGTCATCATGGTTGGCGAGGTGCGCGATGCCGAGACCGCGAACATCGCCGTGCACGCGGCGCTCACCGGCCATCTCGTGCTGACCACGCTGCACACGGAAAACGCGGCGGCGGCGGTGCCGCGCCTGCTCGATCTTGGAGTTGAGGGTTTCTTGCTCAAGTCGACATTGCGGGCGGTGATCGCGCAACGCCTGGTTCGTGTTCTTTGCGATCGGTGCAAGCGAAAGCACATACTCACGTCCGGCGATCTTGCCGCCGATCCGCGCTTAGAGGCGCTTGGCTTGCGGTCTGGCGACTGCGTTTACGAGCCGGCCGGCTGCGAGCGTTGCGGCGGCGCCGGCTATCGCGGCAGGAACGGGGTATTCGAAGCGCTTGAACTGAAGGACGCGGTGTATGACCTGGTCGGACCGCACGCCGATGCGCGCGAGATCGATCTTGCCGCGAGACGCTCCGGCATGACGACGATGGTCGAGGACGCTGTCGCGAAGTGCCGCGCCGGCGTCACCTCCGCCGCCGAAGTTCTTCGCGTCACGACCGTGCGGTGAGCCATGGCGAGTTTCCGCTACCGGGCCCTGACCCCTAATGGCGAGGTTGTGAGCGGGTCGATCGCGGCGGCCACGGCGAAGGAGGTTGCCGAGCGCGTCGAATATCTCGGCCTCATTCCGATCGAAACGGTAAGCGATGAAAGCGGGCGGGCCGGAAAGCACTTCGACTTCAGTTTCCTGTCGCGTCCGCGTCCCGAGGACGTGACGATTTTCACCGGCGATCTCGCGCTTCTTTTGCAAACCGGCGCCCGCATCAACGATGCCCTCGAATTGTTGGCGGACGACGCGGACATCGGCCGCTTGCGGCCGACGGTTGCCAAGATCCCGGCCGCCCTTCTCGCCGGCGAAAGTTTCGCCGATGCTTTGACTCACCATCCAGCCTTATTCTCGCCGATGTATGTCGAGCTCGCGCGGGTGGGCGAGGTTTCCGGCACGCTGGTCAATATTTTGGCGGTGCTCGGCGCCGAGCGGGTCCGGGCCGAGGCGCTGCGCCGGCGCTTCGCCGACGCCTTGCGCTATCCCGTCTTTGTCTTGGTCGCCGCCAGCGCCGTGCTAGTCTTTTTCCTCACTTTCGTGCTGCCGCAATTTGGCGCGGTTTTGCGCGACTTCAACGCCAAGCTCGACCCGATCGTGCTCGGCTTCCTTGCGCTTTCCGATTTCTTGCGGGAGCACGCCGCGGTGATCGCCACGGCGTTTACCATTGCCACCGGCGGCGGCTGGTTTTTGCTGCGCCGTCCCAAGGTGCGCGGCAAGATGCTGGAGGCGCTCGCGCATTTGCCTTTCATCAGCCGGATTTTGGATTTTCACCGGACCTCCATCTTCTGCCGTAACCTTGGCGTCCTGCTTGCAAGCGGAGTACCGCTGACGGCGACGCTGCGAATACTCGCCGATTTGATGGCAACGACGGGGCGCTCCGCCGCCTGGAGCAAAACCGTCGATCTCGTGCGCCACGGCGGCAGGCTGTCCGACGCGCTCTCCAAGACAGCGGTGATTCCGGCGATGGCGATTCGGACCTTGCGGCTCGGTGAAGAGTCAGGGCAACTGCCGTCGCTCGCGCAACGCATCGCGGAGTTTTACGAAGCCAAGCTTCAACGCAGCCTCGATCGGCTTGTCGGCGTCGCCGGACCCCTGGCGATCGTCTGCATCAGCATCATCGTCGGCGGTCTGATCGTTTCTGTCATGACCGCTCTCATGTCAGTCAGCCAAATCATCGGATGAATAAGGATCGATCGCGATGAATATTTGCAAGATGTTGCCGCGCGGATTCCGGCGGCCGGAACGAAGCGCGGATCAAGGCTCGCGTGAAGCCGAAATTGCCGCCGCCTCCCGAACCGGCCGTGAGGACGGCTTTACCTTGGTCGAAATCCTGGTTGTGATCACGATCATCGGCTTGCTCATGGGCCTTGTCGGCCCGCGGGTCCTCAATTATCTCAGCGAGTCCAAGGTGAAGGCCGCAACCATCCAGATTCAGAGCTTCGCGAGTTCGCTCGATCTATACTATCTCGATACGGGACACTATCCTTCGACCGCTCAAGGCCTGGCTGCCTTGGTGCAACGTCCGGGGGGAGAAAATGGATGGAACGGCCCCTATTTACAGAAGCGCTACGTGCCCAACGATCCTTGGGGGCATCCCTATACTTACCGTTCGCCGAGCGAGCATGGTCCCTATGAGATCACCTCGCTTGGATCGTCCGGCAAGGAAGGCGGGACCGGCACGGCGGTCGCCATCAAGAGTTGGGAGCGACGATGAAGCGGCGCCGGAGCGAGGCCGGCTTTACCTTGCTCGAGACGATTTGCGTCCTCGCCATCATAGTAATGCTCGCGGCGATCGCCTTGCCGGCGTTTCCGCTTGGAACGTCGAAGCCAATGCTCGAAGCTTACGCTTTGCAAACGGCGGCCTTGCTGAAGGCCGATCGCAACGCGGCGATCCGGCGCGGTGCCGCCGTTAAGACGGGCTTGAGCTCGATAGCCCGCACGATTCATTCCGGCGCGACCGGGCGCGTGCTGCAATTGCCGCGAGATGTCGGGTTTAATGCGGTACTTGCGAGCCAATGCGGCCGCCACGCCGCCGGACAGGCGATCGAGTTCCTTCCGTCTGGAATGTCCTGCGGCGGTACGATTTTCCTCACGCGGCATGGCACAACCCTCGAAGTCCGCGTCGCTTGGTTGACGGGCGGGGTCGAAATTGTTCGAAGCAATGCCTATTGAGCGCCACTTCGGGGACAGGGAGGCCAGCGCGGGGTTCACTCTCATCGAGGCCCTGGTTGCGCTCGCCGTCACGGCGATTTCCTTGGCTGCGATCGGGTTGCTGATGGCGGGAAATATCCGCGGCTCGGGAAGGATCGAGCAACATCTCGGGCTCGTCGCGACGGCGCGGGCGGTCGAGGCCGGCCTTCCCGATCGAGCGAGCCTTGCGGCCGGAACCCTCACCGGCGAAATGCACGGCCAAGCGTGGTCGGTCGATATCGCGCCTTTTCCGGGCGATTTCGTCAATCCGCGCGCGGCCCAATTCTGGACGCCCCAAATCATTGTCATCAAGGTGCGAACGCCGTCCGGAGCGGCGCTCCGGCTCGAGACCATCATGCTTGGCAGGACGACCGGCGGACGATGAAAAACCGGTGCACCTCTGCGGCCCGCGAGTCCGAGGCGGGGTTCACGCTGCTCGAAGCTCTTATCGCGGCCGCCCTAATGGGCGGGCTCCTCGCGGCACTTGCCACGCTCACGGGGCATTGGATTCCAGCCTGGAAGGCGGGCTTTGACCGCGTGCAGAGGGCCGACTTGCTCGGCCTCGGCCTCGACCGGATCGTCGCCGATGTCGCCGCGGCGGAATTCGTGTCATTGGGCGGCGCGAACACGCGGCTTCTCTTCGACGGGACACCATCGTCGGTGACCTTTGTGCGATCGGCGATTGGCCCAAATGCATCGGCCGGGCTCGAATTTGTGCGCATCGCGGAAACCGGCGATGAGCGGGGCCGCGTGCTGGTCCGCTCGCGGGCCCCGTTCGTGCCGGCCACGGCCACGGACGCGGGCGAGCGTGAATTCAGCAATCCAATCATACTGGTCCGCCCGCCGTTTTACGTTTCGTTCGCCTTCGCCGGCCGCGATCGCGCCTGGCATGAAACGTGGCATGACCCCAGTCTATTGCCGAATGCGGTGCGCGTGACCTTGCGCAATGCCAAGACAGACGAGATCTCGCCGGTCTCGACGGCGGCCTTGCTCAACCTGAACGCGCCGGCCGAATGCGTGCGGGGTGCGGGAACCGCTTGCGGCGGCCTAAATAGCACGGGAACGAACAACGTGCCGGGAACGGCCCAACCTGGGACCACCCAGCCGGGAACCACCGAGCCAGATTAGGCACCGCCGCCACTGTGAGCGGTCTTGCCGCAAGCGGCCCTGGCCGCTTGACTGTTGCAAGGTGCCTAGGCCGGATTTTTCAAGCCGATGCTGGCTCGCCGAAAAAAAACGGCAAACGAACCCCTATTTGAACTCCCCAGGCGCCGTCGCGCGCGGATGACGATTTAGCAAAATCGACATCCCCCAACGAGGGGGCGCGGGGAAAGCAATTCCGTGACAATTGGTCCGGGCGATGCCGGTTCAAGGCGAAGCCGCCGCAAATCGGGGCATTGCGAAGGATGCGCGAAGTTTTGGGAATTGATGCGAAACGGAGTTTCCGCGCCGATGCCCATGCTCGCCGGAGCAGCCTCGGTGGAATCGCTAATGAAAACCATCGCGAAATTTCTTTCTCTAACTTTCTTTAAAAGGAGGCGTTATGTCCATCATACTATTTTCGAAGTTATCGTGTGCGGATACGCGCATAGTAAAGGGGATCCGGACGGTTGCAAGTCTTCTGTGGTGCACGTTGCCTGCATGCGTGGTGCTTGTATCGCAGCCGGCCAAAGCACATGATTTCACGCTTAATGTCACTAGCGGCACAGACGTTCCGATTAACGACAGCGCGAATTGGGATACCATCCGCAGCATAGGTTTCGCGGCTTCGGCCCATGCCCATAACTGTATGGCCGTAGCTAGCGCGGATATCGCGAACCCGGGTGGCGCCGTTGCAAACCAAAGCTATATCTTCACTGTTAGGATCGACAACAGCAATCCCGTTACCGGTGGCTCCGCCGAGCGCACGCTTGAGTTGGTGAACAATCCGGGCGTGGACGATCCCGCCCAACATCCCGTGTCCGTCAACAACGTATTCTTCGCAGCGGCGCTTGGCTCGCACACGTTCTACTTCTTGGGGAGAAAAGTGGGCGCGGCTATCAATACAGAGGCATTTGATGGTACCCTGTCGGTGGTGTGCATTGCTCTTTGAACTTTTCTCCAAGTAAACCTTAATAGGTTGCATTAGGCCGATATTGATTTGGAGTGCAAAGACATGCCCGCTCGCAACGAGCGGGCATGTCGCCATAAGCACCTCGCTCGCCGTCAGCCAGCGAC
>JBQTKC010000322.1:0-3887 GCA_052386575.1 Beijerinckiaceae bacterium | reverse complement strand
CTCGTCAAATGCGCTACAGGGCGGGGTGCCGGAAGAGCCGGATCGGCTTTCAAATCCGCCTTGCGCATTTGGTTGCACCGCGGTACGCACTTGAAGCAAGGGTCCGTGGCGCTTACCTCTTGGGTTGCTCTCTTGGGCCGCGCGATCCTGCTCCGTTTTAGAGCGAGCCTTTTTCATGCCGGGCCTTCTCGATCAATATTTGCCGCTCGCGGTTTTTATGGCGGTTGCCGCCGCGATTTCGGGCGCCTTGTTGCTTGCCCCCTTTCTTGCCGCCTTCAAGGCGCCGGATCCGGAAAAGCTTTCCGCCTATGAATGCGGGTTCAACGCGTTCGACGACGCCCGCATGCAATTCGACGTGCGCTTTTACCTCGTGTCGCTGCTGTTCATCATTTTCGATCTCGAGGTCGCGTTTCTGTTTCCCTGGGCGGTGGCGTTCCGCGCGGCCGGGGCTTTCGGCTTCTGGTCGATGATGATCTTCCTCGCCGTTCTGACCGTCGGCTTCGTCTACGAATGGAGGAAGGGAGCGCTCGAATGGGATTGAACCTGCCGCGGCAAGACATCGCGCGGACGCCGGATCCTTATGTTCTTTCGATCAACGATCGCATCGCCGACAAGGGATTTCTCGTCACCGCATCGGACGAACTCATCAACTGGGCGCGCACCGGCTCGCTGATGTGGATGCAGTTCGGGCTTGCCTGCTGCGCCGTCGAAATGATGCAGGTCGCGATGCCGCGCTACGATGTCGAGCGGTTTGGCTTCGCGCCGCGCGGCTCGCCGCGTCAGTCCGACGTGATGATCGTCGCCGGGACGCTTTGCAACAAGATGGCGCCCGCCTTGCGCAAGGTCTACGATCAGATGCCGGAGCCGCGCTATGTAATCTCGATGGGCTCCTGCGCGAATGGCGGCGGCTATTACCACTATTCCTATTCGGTCGTGCGCGGCTGCGACCGGATCGTGCCTGTCGATATCTACGTTCCCGGGTGCCCGCCCTCGGCGGAAGCGCTCCTCTACGGCATATTGCTCCTCCAAAAGAAGATCCGCCGGACCGGGACCATCGAGCGGTAAGACTTTTTCCGTGAATTCCGGCGTTCGGCAAGAAAACGAAAACGCTCGCGCAGGGCATGCAACGCGCATTGGAGCTTAAACGTGCATTGGAAAAAGTCGTGATGGACGCCAGCCTGCAACAACTTGGCGACGCCATAGCGGCGGCTCTGCCCGGCGCGATTGGCGGGATTTCGACCGCCTATGGCGAGCTGACCTTGACGGTCGAGCCCAGCCGCCTGATCGAGACAGTGACCCATCTCCGCGACGATCCCAGCTGTCTCTTCGTGTCGTTCATCGATCTTACCGCCGTCGATTATCCGGTGCGCGAAAAGCGCTTCGATGTCGTCACTCATCTTCTCTCGCCAAAACACAACCGCCGAATCCGCGTCAAGATTGAGGCTGACGAGACGGCGCCGGTTGCCTCGCTTACGGGGCTTTATCCCGGCGCCGATTGGTTCGAGCGGGAGGCCTACGATCTTTTCGGCGTGCTTTTTTCAGGCCATCCAGACTTGCGCCGCCTGTTGACCGATTACGGCTTCGAGGGCCACCCCTTGCGCAAGGATTTTCCGATGACCGGCTATGTCGAGCTTCGCTATGACGACCAGCAAAAGCGTGTCGTCTACGAGCCGGTCCAGCTCACCCAGGAATTTCGCTCGTTCGATTTTCTGTCGCCGTGGGAGGGCGCGATCGACTATGTATTGCCTGGCGACGAAAAAGCCAAGGGCAACCCGCAATGACGGCCGCTGTAAAACCGTTTTGACATGAGCGACAATCCGGTCCGCACTTTCACGATCAATTTTGGTCCGCAGCATCCCGCCGCGCATGGCGTGTTGCGGCTCGTTCTAGAACTTGACGGCGAGGTCGTCGAACGCGTCGATCCGCATATTGGCCTCCTTCATCGCGGCACCGAGAAGCTGATGGAGGCGCGCACCTATTTGCAGAACATCCCTTACTTCGACCGGCTCGATTATGTCGCGCCGATGAATCAGGAACATGCCTTCTGCCTCGCGATCGAGAAGTTGCTCGGCCTCGAAGTGCCGCGACGCGGCCAGTTGCTGCGCGTTTTGTTTTGCGAAATCGGCCGGATTCTGTCGCATCTGCTTTGCATTACGACGCAAGCATTGGATGTCGGCGCCTTGACGCCGCCGCTATGGGGCTTCGAGGAACGCGAAAAGCTCATGGTTTTTTATGAACGCGCGTCGGGCGCTCGCCTGCACGCAAATTACTTCCGGCCCGGCGGCGTGCATGGCGATATTCCAAAAGAGCTCGTCGAGGACATCTTCGCCTGGTGCGATCCTTTCCTAAAAGTTTGCGATGATATGCAATCGCTGTTCATCGACAACCGCATTTTTAAGCAGCGCAATGTCGATATCGGCGTCATCAGCCTCGAGGAGTGCTGGCGGCGCGGCTTTTCCGGCGTCATGGTACGCGGCTCCGGCGCGCCCTGGGATCTGCGCAAGGCGCAGCCCTATGAATGCTATGAGGAGATGGAGTTCGATATTCCGGTCGGCCGCCACGGCGACAATTACGACCGGCAAGTCATTCGCATGGAAGAAATGCGCCAGTCTGTCAAAATCATGAAGCAATGCGCCGAGAAGCTTTTTGCGCCCGATGGTCAGGGGCCTGTCGCCGCGCACGATGGCAAGGTGGTTGCGCCATCGCGGGCGGAAATGAAGCGCTCGATGGAGGCCTTGATCCATCACTTCAAGCTTTATACGGAAGGCTTCCATGTTCCGGCCGGAGAAGTCTATTGCGCGGTCGAGGCGCCGAAAGGAGAGTTCGGGGTTTACCTCGTCGCGGATGGCACCAATAAGCCCTATCGCTGCAAGATCAGGGCGCCGAGCTACGCGCATCTTGCCGCGATGGATTATCTATGCCGCAAATCGATGCTTGCCGATGTGAGCGCGGTTTTGGGTTCGATCGATATCGTTTTTGGGGAGATAGACCGTTGACGCCGCCAGCTTTCAGGAGACAAAAAAGGCTCCTTCCGAGTGAGGCCTCCCGTCTAGCCGCGACACCAATGAGCTGATTGATGTCTGTTCGCCGTCTCGCCGAGAACCAGCCGGACTCCTTCGCCTTCACCCGAGAAAACGAGGCAAGGTGCGAGAATATAATGCGGAAATACCCGGAAGGCCGCGGGGCTTCCGCGGTTATCCCGCTGTTGTGGCTTGCGCAAAAGCAAAACGGCTATTGGCTGCCGAAACAGGCCATCGAGAAGGTCGCGCAAAAGCTTCACATGCCGTTTATCCGGGTGCTCGAAATCGCCACTTTCTACACGATGTTCAACCTCGCGCCGGTCGGACGATTTTATGTCCAGATGTGCGGCACGACGCCTTGCCTCCTCGCCGGCTCCAACCCGATCAAGGAAATTCTGCGGAGGCGGATTGGCGAGGAGGGAAAAGTAACAGCGGACGGCATGTTCTCCTGGGTCGAGGTCGAATGTCTGGGCGCTTGCTGCAATGCCCCGATGGTCCAGATCAACGAGGATTATTACGAGGATCTGACGCCGGAAAATTTCGAGCAATTGCTCGACGATCTCGCCGCCGGCCGGCCGGTGAGGGTCGGGTCGCAAATCGGCCGCGTCACCTCGGAACCCGCGGGCGGGCTGACTTCCTTGACGTCGCTCTATGGCGCCGATGGCCGGAGTGGCCCCTTGAGCACGCCCGATCCGAGCCAATCGTAAGGTCAAGAGAGATGCTCGAGGACAACGACCGCATCTTCACCAATCTCTCCGGTTTTGGCGATTGGCGTCTCATGGGCGCGCGGGCGCGGGGCGGGTGGGACAACACCAAAAAACTGATTGACAAGGGCAAGGACTGGATCATCAACGAGATGAAGGCGTC
>JBQTKC010000321.1:0-4627 GCA_052386575.1 Beijerinckiaceae bacterium | reverse complement strand
ACTCGACCTCGAGCCGCGGTGCTGCCATGATGGCAACCTCCTTCCCCGAATCACTCGAATCGGAGGCTCCACCACGATACCGCCCGAGAGAATCCCATCCATATGATCAGTTTCATGGAATCGATCTACTAGAGCATCCTCAACCCTTTGATCCGCCAGGGCCGCCGCAACAAATCGACACGCGAATTCGACCCTTGATTGCGCAAGTTGGGCTAACAACTCCGCCGCATCTTGTCAGGCGGGTGGATCGCCCGCGGCTTTGCCTTGTTCTAAATGCGATCAAGGATCCTTTGCTCTTGAAAGCATGCCTGTAGCCCGATTCGCAGCGCTGTATCGTCCAGATCGCGGCCAATTAGTACCAGCTTGCTCGTCGAAGGACCTGTCCACTCACTCTCATCCAAAGTGAAACGCTGACTCACGAGATGAAAAATGTAACGCTTGTCGCTGCCATCGATCTTTAGAATACCTTTGGCACGAAACACGTTGCTTGGGAGCTGCTCGAGGAATTTTTGGAACGCCTCGGCAACAAAGGGTTCGTTACTCTCGAACGAAATCGATTGAAAACCGTCTGCTGAGGGATGATCATGGCTCGCGCCGTGAGCCTCTGGAGCTGAGGCAAATCTATCCGGCGAAAACAGCTCTATTCCGAGGATCAAGGGAAGGGCGATCTTAGCGCCTGTCGTGCGGATAATACGCGCGCCCTCGCGCATCTGGCGGATTTTTCGCTCGACCTCAAGCTTGCGCGCCTCGGTCACAAGATCGCATTTGTTCAGCAAGACGATGTCGCCGTATCGCAGTTGATTGGCCGCAGCTTTGCTGTCCTCGTGGTGGAGGCTGAAATTTTCGGCGTCGGCGACAGTTATGATCGAATCAATGCGAAGCAGCTCGCGAAACTCCGAACGCAAGAGGGTCAATATGATCGGCAGGGGGTCAGCAACTCCTGTCGTCTCAATCACCGCATAGTCCACTTCCGCCTTACGGCGCAGCAATCCGTAAAGTGCCTCCACAAGGTCATTATTAATTGAGCAGCAGATGCAGCCATTGCTCAATTCCACCATATCGCCGGTGGCGATAACGAGCTCGTTGTCGATCGCTATGTCGCCCAATTCATTGAGCATAACCGCAATCTTGAGGCCGCGCTGATTTGCGAGAATATGATTGAGCAGCGTCGTCTTTCCGCTGCCAAGAAAGCCTGTAATCAGGGTGACTGGCAGGCGGCCCTCGCGTTCCATCTGCTACCTACAGAGTGAGAACGTGGGATTCGTCGAAGGTATAGGTGGTGCCGACCGCCGACTGGCTCACTCTATCGCCATAAGCCTCGACGAGGGCGTGCAACGCGCGCCAGCCGGTGCAATGGCTGGTGATGATACTTCCAATATTGAACGGCCTGAGCCCTTCTACCGTATCGGGAATGAACTTCTCCATGACGCCGCCAAGGTGTAACCCGCCCATGACACAATACATCGGAACTTTTGGAAAGAGCCTTCGGGCATCGGTGCAGACGTTCACGATTCCCGCATGCGAGCACGCGCTGAAGACAATCAATCCCAAATGCCGCACATGAGCCACGAGCATGCGCTCATCCATGAGGAAGGGATCTGGTTCCCAAGCGGCGTCGGGCTCGGTTCGGCTAAGGTGATCGACGCGGCCCTTCTCAAAACTGCTTACCCGTGGGATTTCACCACTATAATAATAATGCCCGCCAAGCAGCAGCCTCCCATCGGAATCGTTGACCACCTTCGCCCCAAGTGCCTCCATCTCGGACGGCTTTGGGACGTTTGCCACGGGGACGACGGTTCCGTTTTTGAGTTTGATGGCGCGTTCATTGAACATGTCTGGGTTGACATACACCGTAACTTGGCCACCCTCCTTTCTAATCGCTTCGATCGCGGCAGGAAGAGCGGCCATATGATCCCAGTGGCCGTGCGTGACCGCAATGCATTCGATCTCGCCGAGCTTGATCCCAAGGTTGGCACAATTGCGGATGAAAATCGTGCCTTCAGGTCCGGTATCGAACAGCAGGGTATGCCGTACGCCCTTGGCGGAAGATACCAGTCTCAGGCCAAAGCCGAGGTTTGCACAAAGCAGGGCTTCACCGGAAATCACCTTCGCCCCGCCACGAACAACGTTTGAGAACTCGGAGACAGCAAAGAGCGTTTTGCTGACGTAAGTGTCGCTGACATCGTCGGTGATGACATCAACCACGAGAGAATCAAGCGGCACGAGAGGAATCTGAGGCTGATCAGACATTTAAGCTTCCTCGGAAAGCCAGATGTGTCGCGCGTTATTCAACGAATGCAAAAGCTGGATAAATGCCGCCGGCGATTTCCATTCGTTCGGAGGAGCTCCGTAATCTCTACAATTACCGGTTTTTGTCGCGATGCGGCAATCGCCCCTCTTTGGCCGGTGTCACGTTTGCGATGACGAAAGCCGACAGGAACCGGCGGGCCCATCCCTATCCCTCAAAGGTGAGCGCTCGCGTTCTTGAATGTTTTCGTCGGGTTCCGCGGACCCGAGACCTGGGTCACGCGTCGTCGCCATGCGCGGCTTCATTGATATTGATCGTTTTCATATTGGAAAAGTCGATCGCGACGGGTTTTTTGTCTCTGGCGGCCACGACCTGCAATGTTTTTATCACATGTTCAAGCCTGCGGTAGACTTCCTTGTACTCCTCCGTCGCG
The DNA here is from genome assembly GCA_052386575.1 of Beijerinckiaceae bacterium. Lineage (GTDB taxonomy): Bacteria > Pseudomonadota > Alphaproteobacteria > Rhizobiales > Beijerinckiaceae > Methylocapsa. The sequence continues at coordinate 1,946 of JBQTKC010000321.1, read as the reverse complement.
GTGGATAAGGCAAGGGGCTTCAAGCAATATTCTATGATTTCGCGGGGCCGGTCGAGTTTGTTCACCTTCATCGCTCCTTCGTATACCGCTCTTTCATCCTAGCATAATTGTGTCATGAAAATTAGCAATAATAGTGAGCAATAGCTGCGTTTCGCGCGCGGCATTCGCCAGATTGAGGGCGCCCCGCGCGGCGGGCATATTACCTGATTGCGGGAGGCGCCGAAATTAATTCGCAGCCGCCGGGCATAACGCGATTTGATCAAATACGGTTCCAGGTGTACGGATCGGCGCATGCACGTATGCTCGTGCCGCTTGAATGAAGCCCCCCATGAACCTGATTTGGCTCGGCCACTCGGCCTTCCGCATCGAGCTCGGCGCGGCGGTCATTTTGATCGACCCGTTCCTCACCGGCAACCCTAAATTCACCGGCGATGCCGCAAAGGCGGCGGCAGGGGCGACCCACATTTTGCTCACCCACGGCCATGACGATCATATCGGCGAGGCGGCCAAGATCGCCAAGACGACCGGCGCGCAAGTCATCTCGAATTTCGAGATCTGTATGTATTTGAACGCGCAAGGCGCGGAAAACATCAATCCAGGCAACACCGGGGGCACGATCGATTGCGGCCTGTTCAGCGTGAGCCTCACCCAGGCGCTGCATTCATCGGGAACCGTCGTCAATCGGAAATCCATCTATCTCGGCAGCGCGAACGGCGTTGTCGTCAAGCCAAGGGAGGCCCCTTGCTTTTATCACATGGGCGATACCGATGTGTTCTCCGACATGGGTTTGATCGCGGAAATTCATTCGCCCAAGATCGGCCTTGTGCCGATCGGCGACCGTTTCACCATGAGCGGGGAGACGGCGGCGCTCGCGGTCAAGCGTTTCTTCAAATTCGATACCGTTGTCCCCTGCCACTACGGGACCTTCGATGTCCTCGATCAGGACGCAAGCCGCTTCGTCGCCGAGATGCAAGGCCATGCGACTAAAGTTGCCGTTCTCCGCATGGGCGAGGCCTTGGCGTTTTGAAGCAATAGCGGCGTTCGCGGCCGGGCTGCAAGCGCGGGCGGCGCGTCGTGGCGTTTTGACTCCCGCGTTTGGCGCGGCCCTACGCAATGAAAAGTGCGGAGCAGTTGAAACATAATCTTAATGAAGTCGCAGAAAATTTCGCTTACAACATGCGAACGCATAATTAAGCGAGAATCGCCATGGGCAATTATTTTGGAAATATTAGCGATCAGAGCACCGGCGCCTTTCGCTCGACCGGGGCCGGCCGGGTCATCGCGTCCCTTATCGGCGGCGCAAAGATTCTCACTGGCCGACGACCGCTCGGCTTAGGGTTTGCGAAGATTAACCGGCACGCCGCGGGCGGGCTACCCGAAACATCCGCGAGCTCGGACGCTGCTTCCCCCGGCACGCGGCAGGAAGCCAAGGCGTTGTTCGACCGGGCCGATGAACTTTTGGAGCAAGGTACGCAGTCCAAGGATAACCATGCGCTGATCGAAGCCATCGATACCTATCGCCGCGGACTCGTTCTCCTTGCGCGCCCGGAGGACTTGGCCGAATGGGCTTTGGCGCACACAAATCTTGCCGCTGCGCTCGAAACGCTCGGCGAGCGGGAGAGCGGGACGGCGCGGCTCGAGGAGGCGGTCGAGGTTTATCGCGAAGCCTTGCAAAAATATACCCGTGCGCGCGCGCCGCTCGATTGGGCCGCAAACCAGATGAATCTCGGTAATGCGCTCGCACGGCTCGGCGAGAGGGAGCGCGGAACTGCGCGGCTCGAAGAGGCGGTTGCCGCTTTTCACGAGGTCGTGCAGGAATATACCTGCGCGCGCGCGCCGCTCGATTGGGCTGCCGCGCAGGTGAATCGTGGCACTACGCTAAGAGTGATCGGCGAGCGGGAAAGGACCACGGCGCGGCTCGAGGACGCAGTCGAAGCCTATCGCGA
>JBQTKC010000320.1:0-6553 GCA_052386575.1 Beijerinckiaceae bacterium | reverse complement strand
CAAACGCCGATCATGCAAAGCCCGGAAATTATGCAAGGCTCTCGCTTGAGCGATTGCAAAAGATTGTCGGCTCGATTGACGCGTTGAAGCCCGGTGACGGCATACATTGGGAAACAGTAATTCCCGTGTTTGTCAGCGCCATTCTGGCAATGTGCGTTGGTATTGCTCTCGAATATTTTAAGAGCTACCGTGAAGCAAAGAAATCAGATCTGAGAAAGAGAAAGGATGAGTTGACAGAGATCAACATTGCTACGATAGCCTTGGGGTATAATTTGGAACTCCTTATTCACTTCACGTTTCAAAACATTTTACCGCATTACGAGCACAGTCAAGCCGCCTATAAAGCTCTTAAGCTGGTGCCAAATTCGGAAGCTGAGATTGCGGCATTCATTCAGTCTCTTGGTGATTATCCGCATTTGATGTTGACAGCTCCGGAGCTTAATTTTTTGGAGCACGATTTCTTGGCCAAGCTTCCATTCGTAATAGGCAAAGAGCCCGAACTATTGAAGCAGGCAAATTGGCTGACCCATCTTTCGCGTGTTTTGCGAAGGCACCTTTACGACCGAAATAGTCAGATCGAACTAGCCCGTACTCAGGGGTTGAAAGGTTTTACCTTCCCCGCAGTTGGACGCGCGATCCAAGTGCAAGCGAGCCTCGCTAACACCGAATGTGCGACGATCCTTTCTGTTATCGAACAGATTCCCCCGATGACTCAAATGTTAGAGCTGGTTGGGCGTTCGTATCTGAATGCGGGGAAGCTATCGACGCTCATTCCCCCACCTGCCCTGCACGACGCGATTACGCGGTTGCGCGAGATCGCTGAACCTCTCATTCAAGCCATGCCCGATCATCAGCGGCCGAATAGTTAGGCAAATGATCAGAGTGCAGCTGGAGGCTTAAATGCTGCCCCCATTCTCCGTTCCATATTGCCGCTTACGCGAATCCGAGCCGCGCAATTCACTGGTAGAGAACGCGGCTCCGCATCACACGCGGCCGCGTAATAGCGTTCAAAATGGAAAATTTTAATATGTTTTCTCCCAAAACTTTGCGGGACTTGCGCGGGGTGGCGCTATAAGGCTGACGTTTGGCGTCTCACTCGGGTCTCGGCGTGACAGAATCAAAATTTTCCTCCGGGCGCGAAGGCGGGCGCTCGCTTAAGAACCGGGTGAAAACCGCGCGGAAACGCACGCTTTCCTCGACCTTGTGGCTCGAGCGCCAGCTCAACGATCCCTATGTGGCAAGGGCGAAGCGCGAGGGTTTTCGATCGCGGGCGGCCTATAAGCTGCTTGAGATCGACGAGCGCTATCATTTCTTGAAGCAGGGCCAAACAATCGTCGATCTCGGCGCCGCGCCGGGAGGGTGGTCGCAGGTGGCCGTGCGGAAGGTTAGCGCGGAAAGCGGCCATGGCAGGGTCATCGGCATCGATCTCCTAGAAATCGAGCCGCCGCCCGGCGCCGAATTCAAGGTTTTGGATTTCATGGCCCCAGAAGCGCCGGAGCTGCTGAAGGATTGGCTCGGCGGCAGGGCCGACGTGGTCCTCTCAGACATGGCCGCGAATACGACCGGCCACAAGAAGACCGATCAATTGCGGATTGGGGTCCTTGTCGAGCTCGCGGCCGATTTCGCCTGCGAAATTTTGACGGTGGGCGGCGCTTTCCTCGCCAAGGTTTTTCAAGGAGGAACCGGGCACGAGCTGCTCGCCCGTCTCAAACGCGACTTTGCCGCCGTGCGTCATGTGAAGCCGCGCGCAAGCCGTGCTGATTCGGCCGAGCTTTACCTGCTTGCGACGGGGTTTAGGGGCGTGCGCGAGCGGTGAGCGAAGGCCCGCTCATTGCGCGGCGGGCGAGATCGCTTGCGCGGTTTTCCCCGAGCGGCGCGTGAGTTCGGATCCGGCGTCCGCGGGCAGAGGCATGAATGCGAAAGCCGCGCTCATCGACATGGCCGCCATCGCGACAAACGCCCATTTGAAATTTGCGAGGGCGAGAACCTCCGTGCCGGGGCTGACGAGAGCGAGCCCTTGCAGGGCGCCAGCTCCAGCCGCGACGCCAAGGCTCAACGACAATTGTTGGGCGACCGAAGCAAAACTGACGGCCGCGCTCATTTTCGCGGAATCGATGTCGGCATAGGCAATGGCGTTGATGCTGGTGAATTCGAGCGACCGCACGAAGCCGCCGGCGAGAAGCACACTCATGATGACCGCAACCGGCGTCGACGGGGTAAACAAGCCGTAGCAGCCAAGGAATGCGGCGCTCAGCATGGCATTGAAAACGAGCACCCGGCGAAATCCGAAAATCCTAAGGATCGGCGCCGCCGTGGCTTTCATTGCCATGGCCCCCGCCGCGGCAATGAAAGTGATCGAGCCGGATTGAAATGCGGTCATCCCAAACGCGGTTTGCAACATCAGCGGCAGCAGAAATGGAACCGATCCGATGCCGATCCGGAACAGCGATCCTCCCGCCACGCTCGCGCGAAAGGTTTTGATGGAAAGAAGTTTTAGGTCGAGCAGCGGAAACGCGGCGACGCGGGCGTGCGCGCAATAGGCGGCCAAACCGATGGCGCCTAGAACCGCCAGCACCATCGCCGTTTGCCAGGCCATCAGGCCGCGCCCAATGCCGCCAAGCCCGAACAGAAGAAAGGCAAGCCCAAGACCGCAAAAGAGAAAGCCGGTTACGTCTAGCGGCCCCGGTGCTTCCTCCTTGACGTCGTCGATGAATATGGTGGCCAGGACGATGCCGGCGGCGCCGATCGGCAGGTTGATCCAAAAAATCCACCGCCAGTGGAAATAGGTGGTTATGAAGCCGCCGAGCAGCGGCCCGGTTATTGGTCCAAGAAGCGCGGGGACGGTCAGATAGGCGAGCGCGTTCACGAGTTCGGAACGTTCGACGGAACGCAACAGCAAGAGCCGTCCGACCGGCACCATCATCGCGCCGCCGAGGCCCTGGACGACGCGGGCGCCGACAAGTTCCGGCAAGTTGGCGGAGATGCCGCACAGAATAGAGCCCAGAACAAAGACAAGGATGGCGGCCCGGAAAATCGTTCGCGCGCCAAAACGGTCGGCGGCCCAGCCGCTTGCTGGAATAAAGATCGCAAGCGAGATGAGGTAGGAGGTGAGCGCGAGTTTTAGGGAAATCGGGTCTTCGCGCAGGTCCATGGCGATCGCGGGCAAGGACGTAGCGATCACCGTCGAGTCGAGGTTTTCCATGAACAGCGCGCAGGCGACTATCAGCGCGGTAATGCGGTAGGAAGGCAATCAGCTGGCTCCAAGGAAAATATTTTTAGATTGATTCTAAAAAATTTCCACGTGAAACAATTTTGTAAGGTTGGGGCCCAAGATCTTACGTGGCCTCATATAGGGGATCGCTGCGAGACACGTAAGATCGCCGCGAAAATTTGTACGATCGGCTATGCGGGACTGCCCTTGGGGCGGCCAAGTTGCAACGAGGGGCATGAGGACGAAGTCTCTTCCGTCGCCTTCAGCCCCGAGGGTGCGCGCGTGCTGACCGGATCATATGACAAGACCGCCCGCCCGTGGGACATCTCCGCGATCGCAAAGGGCAGCATCTTCGATATCGCCTGCGCCTGGCTGCCCGACGAGCCGCTGGGGAAATGAGGGCCAAAGCAGACGTCACTGCGCGGAGCGAAGCGACGACGCAATCCAGGCTGGGTTGCTTCGCTGCGCTCGCAAAGGCGGGCGGGCCTGCTCACCCAGCCCGGTCAAAAGTTTCATCGAAGGCGTAGCCCGCGCCGCGCACCGTGCGGATCGGATCCCTTTCCGTCCCCTGCGACAATGCCTTGCGCAAACGGCCGATATGAACGTCGACCGTGCGTTCGTCGATTTCCGCCGAAATCCCCCACACGCTGTCAAGGAGCTGGGCGCGCGAAAAGACCCGGCCCGGTTTTCCCATGAGATGGTCGAGCAGGCGGAACTCGGTCGGCCCCATATGCACCTCGCGGCCGGCGCGGCGGACGCGCCAGTTTTGCCGGTCGAGATCGAGATCGCCCGCCGAAAGCATGCCGCTCCCCCGGTCCGGCCGCGCCCGGCGCAAAAGAGCGTGAACGCGGGCCATCAGCTCGGGAACCGAAAACGGTTTTACAACGTAATCGTCGGCGCCGATGGCGAGCCCGCGCACCCGCTCGCTTTCCTCGCCGCGCGCGGTCAGCATGAGTACCGGCAGGTTTCTTGTCGTCTCCCGCGCGCGCATCCGGCGGCAGATTTCAAGTCCCGAGACGCCGGGCAGCATCCAATCGAGAATGACGAGGTCGGGGATCGTTTCGCTGAGCCTGATTTCGGCTTCGTCGCCGCGCTCGACCCGGTCCACAACAAAGCCTTCCGCTTCCAGATTATAAGATAGAAGCATGCCGAGCGCCGCCTCGTCTTCTATAACAAGAATGCGCGCCGCCGCCGCGCGCGCCGGGTTCGGACGGCATTCAGTAACGTCTTGCATTTCTTTCGCCATATTCAAATCACCGTCGCTGGCGCCTCCGATAAGGTGGTCCGGCCTTTTGGCCGGTCCATCGGCAGGGTCTCGCCGGTAACCACATAAACCACGGTCTCGGCGATATTCGTTGCGTGGTCGCCGATCCTCTCGATGTTCTTCGAAACGAAGAGGAGATGGGTGCAAAACGAGATGTTGCGGGGATCTTCCATCATGAAGGTGAGGAGGTCGCGGAAAACCGAGTCTTCCAGCGCATCGAGATCGGCGTCATGGATCCAGACGGCGCGCGCGCGCTCGGCGTCGCGCTGGGCATAGGCGTCGAGCACATCCTTCAAAAGAAGCGCCGCCGATTCATGCATCGACCGCAAGCCAATGGTGGCGCGCGGAAGGTGCATCTCCGAGTGGATCTTGATCGCGCGCTTGGCGATATTCTTGGCGAGGTCCCCAATCCGTTCGAGATCGCCGGAAACGCGGATGGTGGCGATGATCTCGCGGAGATCCACCGCCATCGGCTGGCGCCGCGCGATGGTCAGGATCGCCTGTTCCTCGATGTCGCGCTGCAACAGGTCAAGGCGCGGGTCGCTATCGACGGTCGTCTGAGCGAGTCTCGTATCGAAATCGACCAGCGCATCCATGGCATCGGACAGCATTTTTTCGGCTATCCCGCCCATTTCCGCGATTTTCCGGCCCAGGATTTCAAGTTCCTTGTCGTAAGCCTTGACGATGTGATCGGACATGAACCTGTTCCTCGTTGCCTCCACGGTTAGCCGAAGCGGCCGGTAATATAATTTTGTGTCTGCTTCTTCTCCGGAGAAGTGAAGATCTGCGCGGTGACGCCAAACTCGATGAGTTCGCCAAGAAACATAAACGCGGTATATTCCGAGACGCGCGCCGCCTGCTGCATATTGTGAGTTACAATCGCAATGGTGTAGTTTTCCTTTAGTTCGTCAATCGTTTCCTCGACCTTCGCGGTCGAGATAGGGTCGAGCGCGGAACAAGGTTCGTCAAGGAGAATAACCTCCGGCTGAAGGGCCACGGTGCGCGCGATGCAAAGGCGCTGCTGCTGGCCGCCCGAAAGGGATAGGCCCGAAGCGTGCAATTTGTCCTTCACCTCGTCCCAAAGTGCGGCTTGAATCAACGCGGCCTCGACGCGGTCGCGAAGCTCGGACTTCGCGAGCTTTTGGTGGAGTTTGATGCCAAACGCGACATTGTCGTGGATCGACATCGGAAAAGGAGTAGGCTTTTGAAACACCATTCCAACCCGGGCACGCAATAAATTGAGGTCCTGCTCTGGCCGCAGGATGTTCACGCCGTCGAGAATCACTTCTCCCTCGGCCCTCTGTTTGGGATAGAGATCGTACATCCGGTTCAACACGCGCAGAAACGTCGATTTCCCGCACCCGGACGGCCCAATAAAAGCCGTCGCCTTCCGGGCGTAAAGGGGAATGCTGATGCCCTTTAATGCAAGCGAATCGCCATAGTAAAATTTGAGGTCTCGAACGGCGACTTTATGCTTGAGAGGCGCGGGCCCTATCGCGGCTTGCGGTATGGGTTTCTCCGCCGATTGGCTTCGCACATGATCCGTGGCCTGCACTGCCGGTGCGGGATTCTCCGCGGCCTGCCCATTTGCGTCGTCGTGCTGGTCGCTCGTCGCGGTCATTTCCCGGGCCTCCCCATTTGGAGCACGCGCGCGGCAACGGAAAGCGCAAGAACGGCCAAGGTTATGAGGAGGGCTCCCGTCCAAGCAAGCTGCTGCCATTCCTTGTAGGGACTAAGCGCGAACTGGAAAATGACGGCGGGCAGGCTCGCCATGGGCGCGTTCAAATTGGTGCTAAAAAACTGATTGTTGAGCGCGGTAAAGAGCAGGGGCGCGGTTTCGCCGCTGATGCGGGCGATAGCGAGAAGAACCCCGGTGATGAGACCCGCGCGGGCGGCGCGATAGGCGACCTTGCCGATGACAATGGCGCGCGGCAGACCGAGCGCGCTCGCCGCCTCGCGCAAGGAATCGGGCACGAGAAGCAGCATGTCCTCTGTCGTGCGCACGACGACCGGAACGACGAAGACGCCAAGCGAAACGGCCCCGGCAAGGGCGGAGAAATGCCCCAATATAACGAACA
>JBQTKC010000319.1:0-4534 GCA_052386575.1 Beijerinckiaceae bacterium | reverse complement strand
TTGCTCGAAACGTTCCTTGACAGCGTCCGAAATCATCGAAACACGCCTCGGATCAGCGAAAACGGAAAAATGCGTCTCGGCGCAAAGAATCCCATGTAAAGTTTCTTTTTGTGCTCCCAGCCAGAGGACTGACGATCGCATCAAACACCGCAACTCTTGCGCGAATCTTGCCGAAATTCGAAAAGTTTCAGACTTACGCAGGAACGGGCCAGCCTACCCACCGATCTGAGTTCCTCTGCTTTCACAGTCAAACAACCCTCATACATCCAAATTCGCGACGCTCAGCGCGTTGTCCTGAATAAATTCGCGCCTAGGCTCGACGACGTCGCCCATCAACTTGACGAAAATATCCTCGGCGTCGTCGCCTTCTCTGATCTTGACCTGCATCAGGGTCCGCGCCTCCCGGTCGAGCGTCGTCTCCCAGAGCTGATCCGGGTTCATTTCGCCTAAGCCCTTGTAGCGCTGGATATGGGAGATGCCCTTTTGCCCTGCCGCCATCACCGCATCGAGAAGGTCGCCTGGCCCCGTGACCGTGGCAGAATCGCCCCTGCGCAAAAAAAGTGCCGGCCGTTCGAAGGCCTCGCGCACCGATTGGGCGTGTTCGTTGAGGCGGCGCGCCTCGGCCGAAGCCAAAAGCCCGGCGTCGAGGCTCGCCAGTTGGCGCACGCCGCGCAGCTCGCGGGTGAAGACATAGCCGCCGTTCTCGACCGCGCCCCTCCAGCCGCGCTCCATATCCTCGGCGCGCTCGTCGAGACGGGCGGCGATCGTTGCGGCAAAATCCATGGCCTCGGCCTCGTCTTCGGGGGAAACCGGCTTCAACGCGCCGGCGATTGCCGCCTGTTCCACCGTCTGGCGATCGTAGCGCGAATGCAGGCCGCCCAGCATCTGGCGCACGATCCGCGCCTCCTCGACGATGGCGCGGAGATCGGCGCCGGCGCGCTCCTCGCCGCTTGCAAGCCGCAGCACGGCGGCCTCGAGACCATTGCCGATGAGATAATCCTCGCGCGCGCGCTCGTCCTTCAGATACAGCTCGGAGCCGCCACGCTTTACTTTGTAGAGCGGCGGCTGCGCGATATAAAGGTGCCCGCGTTCGATAAGGTCGCGCATCTGGCGGAAGAAAAACGTCAGCAGAAGCGTGCGGATATGCGAGCCGTCGACATCCGCGTCGGTCATGATGATGATCTTGTGATAGCGCAGTTTGGCCACATTGAAGTCGTCGCGACCGATGCCGGTGCCGAGCGCGGTGATCAAGGTCCCGATTTCCTGGCTCGACAGCATCTTGTCGAAACGCGCCCGCTCGACATTGAGGATTTTTCCGCGCAACGGAAGCACGGCCTGATACTCCCGGTTGCGGCCTTGCTTGGCGGAGCCGCCCGCCGATTCTCCCTCGACGAGAAACAATTCCGCCTTGGCCGGATCCCGCTCCTGGCAATCGGCGAGTTTGCCGGGCAGATTGGCGACGTCGAGCGCCCCCTTGCGGCGGGTTAGCTCGCGGGCCTTGCGCGCCGCTTCGCGCGCTTGCGCCGCTTCGACGACCTTGCCGGCGACGGCGCGGGCTTCCTGCGGATGCTCTTCGAACCACGCCCCGAGCATTTCGTTGACGAGGCCTTCCACCGCCGGCCGCACCTCGGAGGACACCAGCTTTTCCTTGGTCTGCGAGGAAAATTTCGGGTCGGGCGCCTTCACCGAAAGCACGCAAGTCAAGCCTTCGCGGCAATCGTCTCCGTTGAGATCGACCTTCTCCCGCTTGGCGAGACCGGCCCGCTCCGCGTAGCCTGTCACCTGACGGGTGAGCCCCGCGCGCAAGCCCGCGAGATGCGTCCCGCCGTCGCGCTGCGGAATATTGTTGGTGAAGGCGAGCACATGCTCGTGGTAGGAATCGTTCCACCAAAGAGCGGCTTCGACCGCAATCTTTTCGCGTTCGCCCTTGATCACGATTGGATTTGAGATGAGCGGCGTCTTGGCGCGATCGAGGAAGCGCACGAAAGCCTGAAGCCCGCCGTCGTAGAGAAACTCCTCCCGCTTGACCTCGGCGCCGCGAGCGTCCGTGAGTTCGATGCACACCCCGGAATTCAGGAAGGCGAGCTCGCGCAGACGATGCTCGATCACCGCATAGTCGAAATCGACCATGGTGAAGGTTTTTGGCGAAGCTAGAAAGGTGACTTCGGTGCCGCGCCGGCATTTTCCGGCGATTTCCGGCGCGGGCCCCGTGATTTGTAGCGGGATGACCGCGTCGCCATGTTCGAAACGAAGGAAATGCTCCTTTCCGTCGCGCCAGATCCGCAGCGTCAACCAGCTTGAAAGCGCGTTGACGACGGACACGCCGACGCCGTGCAGCCCGCCCGACACTTTGTAGGAATTCTGATCGAATTTTCCGCCGGCGTGCAGCTGGGTCATGATGACCTCCGCCGCCGAGACGCCCTCCTCGCTATGAATATCCGTCGGAATCCCGCGCCCGTCGTCGATGACCATGACCGAACCGTCGGCATTGAGCGTCACCGCGACGCGCGTGGCATAACCGGCGAGCGCTTCGTCGATGGCGTTGTCCACGACTTCATAGACCATGTGATGGAGGCCGGAGCCATCGTCGGTATCGCCGATATACATGCCTGGGCGCTTGCGCACGGCGTCGAGACCGCGCAGCACCTTGATCGAATCTGCGCCGTAATAGGCTTCTGTTTCAGGGGTCAAGGGAACCGGCGGCACGTGGTCGGATTCGTCCATGGGGAAAGCGGACTTTCTGCTCTTTGCTAAGGCCAAATCGGTAATTCAAATTATAGACGGTTACGCTCCGGAAATCATGTTTTTTGATGCATTTTCCTGTGCGTGCCGAGGCCTTTGGGAAAGCCGCGCAGAGTCCAAGTTACGGCAATGCGCGGCGAAACCATTTGCCTTCGTTGAACGCCATGCTTGAGTTGAATAAACCCGGTGGGCTAGCGGTTAAATCTGAAAACCGGCGGTGAGTCAGGTTGAATTTGGTCCACGTGGCGCCAGGAAGAGACGTGGCGCCCGCTTCACGGCAGGGTCTGCTTTTCATTGGCAGACAGGTGCTTCGCAGCGGGCAATTCAGCCAAACTCTCCGGGACCGCTGACCGAGCCCTTGTCGGCCGTTCGGTGTAGTAACTGCGGTTGAATAGCGGCTTACTTTCGTCGGACCGTCTCAAATGAAGCTAAGTCTAGTGGGCCGCGTCAGTCAATATGATGGGTCTGGCTGGCCGGACCGCTTCGTTCTATCGTTTCTATCTGGGGCGCTTGAGTGGACTTGAACCCTGCAATTTGGCTGACGCGACCTACTAGTACATCGATTCCATGAAACCGCTCATATGCGTCCGGTCTCGCCACGAGCCCGCCCCAAGCGGCGATGATAGCCCTGATATGATTCGAATTTCGGAAACGCTGTACTAGCGTCAAAGCGTTTTCGTCCTGTCCTAAAAAATTCGGATCGCCAGCATAATGACAAATCCGAGGTCCCCTTTATGAATTCCTAGTTCTAACTGACGCCGCCGTCACAATTCATCGAGGAAAAACTATTTGTTGAGCGCTTCGCGGCAACAACCGTGAAACCCATATTATATTGCGGCTCACTGGCAACGCTTACGCTCTGTGGGCCGGAGTCCTAAGCTGTGGCGAAGGAGGCAGACCCGTCGACTGACCGTAGCCTCGAGGGGATCTTTTCGGAGGGGACCTGTCAGCAAGATCTGGTCGAGCTGGTCCGGCCACGAGTGTTCTGATGGTCCCTCCATCGGCCGAAATTTGGCCCTGCGTTTTTGGCTTTTTTGCATTTCGCTGTACGGGCCAACAAATGTTGGCGCATTTTGAGGGTGTGACGTCATGGCTTTGACAGCGACCTTGGAGCCGACCGGCCCCGTGATCGACGGTTTCGTCGTCTGCCCGCTGTGCAGATCCCCGGAATACCAGCAGCTATTTGCACATAAGGAATGCGGCAACATCGTTCGCTGCGCCCACTGTCAACTCACGTATACGCGCAGCCGCTGGACCCCCTCGATGCCGGAGATGCGGCGACTGGATCCACAACCCTTGCCCGACATGATCCTGCAGAAGCAGGACTCCCAGATCGATGACTTCAACGACATACTCAATCGGATCAGGCTCTATCAGCCAGGCGGAAAATTGCTCGAACTCGGCTGTCTCACCGGTCATTTTCTCTCGCTCGCTCGCGATAACGGTTATGACGTGATGGGGATCGAGCCGGACCCGTGGGCAGCGGCGTATGCGCGTCGCGAGTTCGGCCTGAGCGTGCACGAAACCCTCATCCCGGAACTGCATTTTGATGATCAGTCGTTTGACGTCATCGCAATGTTTCACGTCATGGAGCATCTCACCCGGCCGATGGAAACGCTGTTGGATCTGCGCCGAATTTTGAAGGACACTGGCCTGCTTGCGATCGAGATTCCGATCATTGACACGATCTTCCCGAAAATCATGGGCCGGCGTCAGCGGCACTATGTATTCGACCACACTTTGTTCATGTCCCGTGCGAAGGCCGCCGAATTCATGCAAAAAGTAGGCTTAA
>JBQTKC010000318.1:0-3901 GCA_052386575.1 Beijerinckiaceae bacterium | reverse complement strand
GCTTCGTCGAAAAAGAAAACCAGCTTTGGCTTGTCGAGGTCGCCAACCTCGGGCAAGCTCTCAAACAATTCGGACAGCATCCACAAAAGGAAAATCGCGTAAAGGCGCGGCGAACGCATCAATTTTTCGGCGCTAAGAATATTGACGACTCCGCGCCCATCGCGGTTGGCGCGCAGAAAATCGTTTATGTCGAGCTCTGGTTCGCCGAAAAAACCTGCCGCTCCCTGATTTTCGAGGACCAGCAACCGGCGCTGGATCGCGCCGATCGTCGCGGGCGCGACGTTCCCATAGCGGTTGGTCACCTCCGCCGCGTTTTCCCCAAGGTGCTGCAACAGTGCCCTGAGATCCTTGAAATCGATGAGCAGCAACTCTTGTTCGTCGGCGAGCTTGAAGGCAATATTGAGAACGCCCTCCTGGACATCGTTGAGTTCGAGCATGCGGGAAAGGAGCAAGGGCCCCATCTCCGATATTCTGGCGCGGACCGGATGCCCTGATTGCCCGTGGAGATCCCAAAATGCGACAGGAAAATCGTCCGCCGTGTAAGCGATCCCGATATCCTTCGCCCGCTGTACAAAGTGAGGCTTCGAGTCTCCGGGCATTGCGATCCCGGCGAGATCGCCTTTGACATCGGCCGCGAAAACCGCGGTTCCCGCGCGCGAAAACCCTTCCGCGAGAACTTGCAGGGTCACTGTCTTGCCGGTACCGGTGGCGCCCGCGACGAGGCCGTGCCGGTTGCCAAGCGCCAGAGTCAAATATTGGTAAGTGTCGCTTTTGCCGACCAGAATGCGGCCAGATTGATGCGGAGGATCGTCGGCCATGGAGGGTTCCTCGAGCGGTGGCGCGCGGCGCCGAGTCATGGCGCGCCTTACATGGCGATTATGCAACATTGTAAGACCATTGTATCAGCAATTCCTGAAACGGCCGCGAACGCCTCGATTTTATCTCTGGCAGGACGCGACAGTTTGAAGGTTACTTGGCGGCCGCGATGATGGCTTAGCGTCACTCTCGTGCGGCTTGACGGAAAATTCGCCATGTCCTCATGAGACATCGGATATATTCGATGTCTGAATATCGAAAAGTCGAGCAACTTTTTTAAGGACATGCTCTAGCCAAACTACTCGGTCCCGAAAATCGCTCCAAAATGTTTCGCGCGAAGCATTTTGGCGCGATCCGCCCGCAGGGCCGGGCCCAAAGCCTGGCGGAAGGCGTCGGCCGAATCGAGCGCGCGGCGGCCAGCTTCGAGCATGGCGGCCCAAAGATGCCAAGCATGAATCATGTGTGGCCAGATTTCGAGCGTTACCGGCACATCGGCGGCGCCTGCGCGGGAAGTGACCGGACGGCGTCGTCGAGCAATGCCTCGGCCGAGCCCACCTGCACCAGCAGGGGTGGCAAGCCCGAGAGGACCGCGTGGAGCGGGGAAACCAGCGGATTTGCCGGATCACCGCCGCCGAGATAGGCGGCGGCAAGTTCCTGCAGATAGGGATTCTGAATCAGCGGATCGACGGCGGCTTTGGCCGCTAGGCTCGCGCCCGTCATGTATGGACGGTCCCCGTTTGGCAAGGATTTTTTGGCGGCTTTTGCACGAGGTTTGGAGCGGTCATGTATCCGGCCTGTTTGCGCGGCTCATGACCGCTGGCCACGATGGGTTTCGCGGATTGGGCTCCAAGCATTGCGGCGCGCTAGATGCGCGATGACGGTGCGGAGTGTCCCAACCCAGGTCCTGACCTTTTTGCCGTCCTGCTTCTTGCTCCTTGTCTCTCATCTGGCCGCATTTTTTCTGCCGGCCAGAAACCGTTTAAACGCTCGCGCCTTGCGGTTTGCTCAAGTTCGGGGCAAGCCGTGAGCGAGCGCGCCCCTCAAAGCGCCGTAGCGAGCGCGCGGCTTGCTCGACGCACATGGTAAGTTTCTCCCGATCTCAGCATCGCCCACGCGATGCGCGCGGTTTTCGCCGCCTGCGCCAGGACGGCGACCTTCATTGGCCGCCTGGCGAGGATGCCGCGCTGCCAAAAGCTGGCGCGATCCGGGCGCGACCTTGCGTTGCGCATGATCGTGCTCGCGCCAAGCGCGAAGAGCTTGCGCAAGCGTATGTCGCCCATCCGGCTGATCCCTTTTTCGCGCCTCTTACCAGCACTTGAATGCTCCTGTGGAGTAAGCCCGCACCAGGCGGCAAAATCCCGCGCCGAGCGAAACTGCTTGCCCTCGCCGGCCGCCGCCACGATGGCATGTGCCGTTAAGCCGCCAACGCCAGGAATCGTGCAAAGCCGCCGAATCGTTTCATTTTCCTTGGCGATCGCCATGATCTTCGCTTCAAGCGAAGCGATCGCCTTCCTCAATCCTTCGATTTGGGCAACCAGCATCCGCAGCGCCGCCGCGAGAGCCTCTGGAATACGCGCGTCATCTGTCTCGATGAGCGCCAGCAACTCGGCAAAACCGCGCCCTCCCTGCGCCGCGACGACGCCAAGTTCGGAAAATTGGCTACGCACGCAGTCATAACTTGCGTGTGTTGCTTGACCAATAACTCCCGCGACCGCTCGAGCCCGCGCGAGGCCTGTTGCTCGACGCTCTTGATCGCGACAAAGCGCATGTCAGGACGCGAAGGCGCCGTGCAGATCGCCGCGGCGTCGCGCGCATCGTTCTTGGTTCGAGCTTGACAAACGGCTTCACATAGGAAGCCTGGATCAGCCCCACGTCGTGGCCCAACGCCCGCGGCGTGCGGCCCCAATGGTGCGCCGAGCCGCAGGCCTCGATCCCGATGCGCGAGGGCGGCAGCTTAGCAAAAAATGTTTCGACCTGCGAACGCTTGAGGCGCTTCTGCAACACTATCTTTCCCTCCAGGTCTTCTCCGTGCACCTGAAAAACAGATTTGGCGATATCCAAGCCGATCATGGTAGCATGCATCTGGACGGTCTCCCTTTGCTGGCGCGAATCACACGGCCAGTATGGCACGCATGATGCCGTCAGGGGACCGTCCACACCGTCATTGCAAGGTCGACCCAAGGTGAATCCAGCCAAGCGCATCCGGGCAAGGGCCGGTTGGAATCGCGCAAGCACGTCATTAGCCTGGATATCTCACGGAATTGAGGGGATCGGGGCGCCGAATCAGCGAAGGCGGTTGTGGGAAAACGGCTTCCTGCCGATTCGAGGAACGCCCCGGTGCCGGCAGAGTGTAACCCAGAACGGTTCGAGTTTGCTCCCTTGGAACGCCGCGCCGTTGTGGCGGGATTTGATGGCCGGGCGATCACCTCGGACGCCGGGGCAGTGTTGTTCTGAGCGGTGGATCGAGCGATCCGGCTGACCCAGCGCTGCGCCGCGTGCTTCATTGATCGCCGCCGCCCGGAGCTCGTCGAACATCGCGCCGATGCGCTGATTGGGCGGCGGGTGTTCGGGATTGCGCCGGGCCATGAGGACAGCAACGACCACGACGAGCCGCGCCATGACCCGGTGATGGCGCGGCGCGCGGGCAAGCTTCAAGCGCGCCGCAAGGACTGCGCGCCGGTGGCCGGCAAATCGAGGCTCAATCGGTTGAAATTAAGCCTTTGATCGCGACGCGTCATCACAAGATTGCCCATGATCCGGCGGGCATTGAAGCGCTGTTCGTCACGCTGTTCCTGGAGCCATGCAAATCTCCGCCTGACCAACCCGGCCGGCGCCGGACATCGCGGTGATCATCTCGCGCCAGCTACACCACGCCAGGGGACACGATCGTGGCAAGTGGGGCGGGCCATCCCAAGATCACAAACGATTCAAAAGATTCAAGATGTTTGCGGACGGACACTTAGTGTCTGTTCTGAAACTTCTTGAATCAAAAGAATCATTTGTGATTCAAGGGAGGCGGCCTGATTCGAGGAGGGGCCGCCGATGTGGAGGAAAGAAAACCGAGGCCGTTATGACCGCGGCCAAC
>JBQTKC010000317.1:0-5132 GCA_052386575.1 Beijerinckiaceae bacterium | reverse complement strand
TTAGGTGATCACGATCGTATCGTGCTCGGTTGGTTTTCGTCCACATCGGCGGCTCCTCCTCGAATCAGGCCGCCTCCCTTGAATCACAAATGATTCATATGATTCAACAACTTTCGAGACGGACACTCAGGCCGGCGGAGATCACGCTGAACGTATCACAAATCAGCTTTAGCGGCTCACTGCTCGTCTTATCCCGGCATAGAGTTCCACTGTGAACATCCTTTCGGCCTCACCATGCCAGACAATGACATCGAGTCGGCCTAGCCTGAATTACTCATACTTCTGTATGATTTTTCTAGGATGAAGCAATTTTGGTTCGTCGAAGAGCAAGAACGCCTTTTCTGCGCGTCTTCGCCGGATTTCGTGCGCAGGAGAACCGCTGCCTGATGGCACCCACTTCGTTGTTTGAGCGTATGGACTTATTTTGCAGCGATCCCCTTCCTTCGGTTTGGCCTTAAGGTGTGTGCTGGGCGAGAGCGTGATGGGCACGACCGAACACGGCCCGCCCCAAAACTCACAGGGTTTCGCGCAAAAAAGTTCCAAACGCGCGGGGGCCGTCGCCGGCGGGCATTTTCGCGGTCACTTTGAGCGTCCAAGCGTCGATCTCCCAAACTTCGTTCGAGAACCAATTGACGACGTAAACACTGTTGCCGTCGGCGCTGGTTTCGATTCCTTCCGGGTAGTCGCCGACGGAAATCCGCTTTACGGGCTCAAGCGTCGCGAGATCGAAGACCGAAACCGTTCCGCCATATTGGTCGGTCGAGAAGCCGCGCCCCTTCGCGAGCGCAACCGCGTAGGGCCGCTTGCCGGCCTTCGCGCTGCCGATGAGCGTTCCACCCGCAAGATCGACGACGGACACGTCGTCGCCTTCGACATTTGCGGTATAGGCGCGCGCGCCTTGCGGATCGATGGTGACGCCAAACGGATGCGCGCCGACCTTCACGATGCTTTTGCGGACAAAAGTTTTCGCGTCGATGATCGAGATTTGATTGTCGTCGCGATCCGCCGACACGATCAGCGCGCCATCGGGCGTCACAGCCACTCCAGACGGTGACGCGCCAACCTCGACACTGGCGGCGATGGCGCCGGTCGCGAGATCGATCTTATAAAGGCGCGGCCGGTAGAACCCGGCGACATAGAGAAAGCGGCCCGCCGGATCGGCGGCGATGCCGAGGGGCGTATCGGGAATCGCGATCTTCGCGGCGATGCTGCGCGACGCGGTATCGATCACCGAGACATATTTGCCTTCCGTGCTCGTGACATAGGCGGTCTTCCCATCGCGGGCCATGGCGATCCCCGCGGGCTTGCCCAGAACCGGAATCCGCGCGACGACCTCTTTCGATTTAAGATCGAGGACGCTGACCTCATCGCCGGTTTGATCGGTGATGAAGGCTTCGGCTCCGCTCGCCGGAGCACAGCCGGGAAAGGCCGCGTACGCACAGGCAAGCCAAACGCCCGCCCGCGCGCCTTTCACTTGGCCGCCTCGACCTTTTTTCTCAGATTTTCGAGCCCGGCCCGGTACAATTTTCCGACGGCCTTCAGTGCCGCCTCGTCGTTCAATTCCGGCGGCGGATCGTTGTTGGGAAAGCCCCGGTAAAAGGCGCCGCGCCATTCGACGGTGCTTTTGCCGCCCTCGGCCGGAAGGACGATGATCGTCGCGGAATAATTATTCACCGGCAAGACCTTCACATCGACGTTGTCGATGCGATAGGAATAGCTCATCTCCGCCGCGTCATATTTGTTGAGGCTTTCGTCGATCGTCGCGCCGCCATCCAGGGTGAGCCGGCGTTTCGCGGCATCGGGTTCGTTGCCGCCTTCGCCGGTGGTCTTGGCGACGCCGGGGAGCCAGCTCATGTCGTGAAAATCGGCGATTGCCGCCCACGTCTTCGCGGGAGGCGCATCGATTTGGATTGTCTCGGTAACTTTTTGCCGCGACGGTCCATGCGCCCATCCCGCATGGGGAAGCGCCAAGGCGGAAAGTGCGATCGCGGCGAGTAAAGATTTTTCGGTAGTTCCGGCCATCCCTATATTCCCTTGTTTTAGCGCTCGTCATGCGGACCTACTGTCCGGACAACATTCGAGAAGGCAGCGAGAGCGGACTTCCGCAGCCGCGGGCATTGCTGTCCGGACACTTTGCCGCTCCCCCTCTTTGCCAGGTTTCGATCAAGCGACGGCCGCACCGGGGTGGGCCAAATGTTCATTGGCAAGCTTCGCGAGTTCAAGTTCATCCGCTGATTTATCCTCGTGTTGCCTGCAAAACACAGCCGAACCGATATGGACACCCAGCCGGCGATAGCTCTCGAATTTCGATTCGGTGAAGAACTGGTCGATCGTGGACTCGTGCGGAAATGCGTTGTTGAGTGCCGCATAGCTCGAGATGTCTTCGGGTTCGTCGCCGTGGATCGCCGGCTTGATGTAAATTAACGTGCCTTCGCCGGAGATTCCTGGGTACCGGATCCGTCCGATAGCGCAGTAGGGCGAATGAGCGGGCGTTTTCGGGCCGGTGATCAAGCCGAGGCGCGTAGCGATGCGGTCAGGTGACGGGGTGAGTGGACGAGAGAACGAGACCTCGACCCCAAAATCGATCCGGGCTTTGCGGATCGCATTGCCAAGGTCTTCATATTCGGAATTTGGATCGCTGGCCGCATCCACAGCCACGATAGTGCGGCAACGCCGCCGGAGCATTTCATAAATGCCAAGATTTTCAAAGTGGCGGCCGTCGCTGAGATAGACGAAATTCCTCTCGTCGTTGGTCAGCCCGAATAGCTCCATGATGAAAGGCAAAAAGGCTAGTCGAGGACCAGATATCTTCCACGATCGGAAGCGAGGATTTCCTAGCCACCAGCCCAGACGGACGTTGAACAACGTCATGAGCAAGGCTAACGGCGGCGATGAATGGTAACCCATGTTGGGGCTCGCGGCCCCTCCAGAGATCGCCATGGCCGTGCCGAGGGTGATCTTATCGCCGTAATTCTCGGCCCGACGATAACCGAGGTGCGGATTTCCCGCTGCCAAAGGCGATACCGTGAAAGAGGTCGCCTTGCGCTCCTGCCACGCCAAGCGTTTTCCATGCACCAAATTGAGGGTGATGTTGATGACATGCAAGAGCTTACCTGGCCTGTCCTTATGCAGTTTGGCCATTTCTAGGTTGTCGCCTTCGTCGAATCCCGTGAACGCATTGGGCCAGCGGCCTTTATGAGAAGCCCCGAGGTAGCACCGGATCAGCCGATTCCGGTAAAAGGAGTGAAGCGAGAATTTGTTGACATTGATGAAAATGGAGGCGGCACCTAGCCAAATCAGGAGGGCGATGAGCGCTATTCCGAAACGCATGCAAAAGGAGGCAAGCGTGTGGCACTTGGCTAGATCGGCAAACGATTGCGCGTCAGGTAGCACCGCCCAATCGAAGGCCCGCGATGCCTCAAAAACGAGGACGACGGAGAAAAATACCGCCCCCGCGGCTGCCACGCTATTCCAGTTGATGCCTGAATTCTGCCCTTCAATGCCACGCGCGGACGGGCTCTGGCCGAACAGGGCGGAAGCAACGCCGGCGATGGTTCCTCCCGAGGCCATGACAAGGTGGAACCACCCCTCCCAATCTTTGGGGAATAAATGTCCTGGCCAATCCCAATTTGAATCCCAAAGCACCAAGGACGCGTAAACCGTCCAGACGAGGCCGCTCACCAAAAACCAGCCGCCGGCTCGAGCCGTCCACTCACGAACGGCGTCGAAGTCCGGGACAAAGGTGCTCAACCCGGCAAACAGGGTACCGCCAGCGAGGTGGGCGAGGAAGATGCCTGAAATTCCGAACACCGCGACGTATCGATCATCGTACAGTGAGTCGAGGTGCCGCAGGAAAGTAATGGCAAGAACCAGGACAATGCCGAAGGCAGCGCCGGAGAGCGCGCGCGCGAACACCAACCAGGGGAAACGCAACCGGCGCTTCCAACGCTCCCACGAGGAGTTGGGGGATGGCGATCCCGGCCGCGCCCTGAAAAGAAGCGCCTGAAGCGCCCCCGCAATCGCGAAAGGCAATCCCCACAGAAGCGCTCCTGCAAACAGGCTCACAAAGGTCCAGTCAACCAGGAATGCCGGGAGTGCGTTAACCAGGGATGCGGGGAGTGATTTAACTATCGGGGGGAGTGTAACCAGGACTACTGAACCAATACAGGCGGCGGCATACGCTGGAACCAGCCCAAAGACCACGTACCCGCCCTGCCCTGCGCCATAAGTAGGCGATGGTTTATCGGCATTACTTTGTTGTTTCTCACCGGGTTGTTCCGCTCTGATCATTTGCCAGCTAATAAATAGCTCCGACAAGAAATAAAGCACGGCTGCCGCCGTTAAGATGCAAAACGCTGGCTTACCTAGCTCCGCCGGCACGACGCCGCCCGGAGCCACCAAGTTCTGGAGCCATGCAAAGACCACTACGGCGACTTTAGGAACCCATACGAGCAACAGCAAAAGGGGCAGGAACAGCGTCCAATTGAGCACCAAATTGCGAATAAGGGTGGCGAAACCCGTCCAGGTGTCGGAGGACATCAGCCCGCGCCTTGGCGTTATGTAGCTGGTGAAATCCCGGAGGCTGGTGACCTCCTTTGGTTCTGGGTATTGGACCAGGCTATCCTCGACGCTTGCGATGCTCTGACCCTCGCGTGACCGCCACGCAGACAGCCATGAGCCGATGTAGCCGCCGCCGGAAACCGTCGAAAGATAGTGGAAACGAGACAGAAGCTTTCGTTTGGCCAATGCCTGCAATATCCCAAGACAAAAGCTCGCGCTGCGGATGCCGCCGCCAGAGAGACAGAGGGCCGTAAGGTTATGTTCAAAAAGATTGCGGGCGAGTGCGGGTGAAACATCTTCCTTCATCGGAGTACTGCTGGGTTCGATCGGCGAGGGCTTGAAGCCGGGCCGCAATCGAACCAGTTCGTCCGTTAGAACTTGGTCCACGTTCAAGTGCTGGTCAAAGTAGTCAGGATCGAGCGGCAAGTCAGGTGCTGGAGTTAGCTCTGCGTTCTTCGATGCATCCGAACCGGGCATGGGGGAGTGTCAGCTTTTTTGTGTAAGTTGCTTCTGTGAGCTGATATGTTGGTTAAGTCCTGTAAATTTTGTCATAGGATCCGGTAGAGCCATCC
>JBQTKC010000316.1:0-15050 GCA_052386575.1 Beijerinckiaceae bacterium | reverse complement strand
GGGCCTCGATGGATTCTTCGCCGCCCGCCTGTTGCGCCGCTGTTAATAAACCCGATATGAATTCTGCCGATACCTCACTGTCCGAGGCGGCCACTGCCGGGCTTCCGGCCGCGCGCCCAACGAAAATGTCTTGGCCTCCCGCATCGCGCTTCTATCGCGTGCCGGAAGGTGAAATCGAGGAGTTGAGCCCTGGGCGGCGGGACATTCAAGGACTGGCTGCGGGTCGCGGGCCTCGTTGGTGCGCGCGCGGGAGTGGTCTTGCGGCGCGGCATGAGCGCCCCCGCGCGTGCCGCCTCCGGGATAGGGCGGCGGCGGCCGGAGAGGCTCCTGATGGCGCCGCAAGATATAAGGACGAGCGATCCGACCCTCGCGGCAGATATCTATGCTGGCTATTTTGCTTTCGGCGGCAAGATCGTCAACGCCCATGGCCGCTCGCCGTTCGAACTGGAGCCGGGATCGGCCGCATGGGCGCGGGCCCTCGCGGGTTTCGGCTGGCTCCGGCATCTGCGGGCGGCGGATACCGCCGTCGCCCGCGCGAACGCCCGCGCCCTCGTCGATGATTTTTTGAATTTGGCGCGCAAGCCCAGTCCAATTCCCGCGTGGGAGCCCGAGGTCGCGGCCCGGCGCATGCTTGCCTTTCTGTCGCAATCGCCAGTGATCCTCGATGGCGCCGACCGCGCCTTCTACCTCCGCTTCATGAAAAATCTCGGCCGCACCCAGGTTTTCCTGGAGCGCGAGATTGCCGGAGGGCTCGCCGGCGAACCGCGTCTCATTGCCGCGATTGCCCTCGCCGAATTTGGTCTTTGCGTGGACGGCACGAGCAAACATGCCCGCAAAGGCACGAAACCGCTTGCCGAGGAGCTTGAGCGGCAAATTCTTCCAGACGGCGGCCACGTCAGCCGCAATCCGGAGATCTTGCTCGACTTGCTGCCGGATTTGCTTCCCTTGCGGCAGGCCTATGCCGCGCGCGGGCTGCCGCCCCCGGCGCAACTCCTCAACGCGATCGATCGCATGATGCCGATACTGCGTCTGTTCCGGCACGGCGACGGCACGCTCGCCTTGTTCAACGGCATGGGCGTCACGCCGCCCGAATTGCTGGCGACGATCATCGCCTATGATGACGCGCGGGCGCAGCCGCTCACCAGTGCGCGGCACTCGGGCTATCAGCGCCTCGAAGCAGCCGGCGCCATTGCCTTGATCGATACGGGGTGCCCGCCGCCACAGATTTATACCCATCGCGCGCATGCCGGATGTTCGTCCTTCGAGTTTTCGGTTGGCGCGCAGCGGCTTGTCATCAATTGCGGCGCGCCGGATGCCAATCGGGCGGCGGCGCGCGAGGCGTCCCGCATGACGGCGGCGCATTCGACGCTTGTCATCGACGACACTTCCTCGTGCCGCTTTGCTTCTCACACGGGATTGCGAAAATGGCTCGGCGATCAGACGGTCGCGGGTCCAACCAAGGTCGATGTCGAGCGCCACGACCAGCCTTCGGGAACAATGGTGGCGGTCGCGCATAATGGTTACGAAGACCGATTTGGCTTAATCCACGAACGCCGCATCACGCTCAGCGCGGACGGCAAGAGGCTCGAGGGCGCCGATCGCTTGCGCGCCGCCGAGGCAGGCCCGCCGGTTGAGACGCGCGCCATTGCCTTGCGCTTTCACATCCATCCGAGCGTGCGCCTAAAGCGGGTTCGCGAAGGCCGGTCCGTGCTTTGTGTTTTGCCGGACGGGAGACGGTGGCTTTTTGAAGCAACGGCCGGGCGGACAACTGTCGAGGACAGCATTTTTTTCGCGGCGCCGGACGGACCGCGCAGTTGCGCCCAGATCGTCGTCCATGACGAATCCAGAGCTGGCATGATTATCGAATGGAGCTTCTGTCACGTCGAACGGAAGCCGCCGCGAGACGAAGCGTGAAAGGGCGCCTTGTCCGCCTCTACTTGCCACTGCGGAGCGAAATACCGGCCGCAAGAGGCGCGACTGGACATTGACCAATGCCGGCCGCCATTTGCTGGCGGGTGGGCCGCAAGCCCGCGGCGCATGGCTTCGCGCGAACATCGTGAAACGGGCAACCCGCCAACTTGGCGAGCGGGGCCGTCGCCCGGACCTCGGTGAACGGGCGTGGCTTTGGCAAAGCCGGCTGGCCCATGCGAGACTCCACGTTTCAGCAACCTTTACAGGCTAAATGGTTTGCCGAACTTTTACATATCGTGTGCTTGGTTCTTTTGGTCGCGAATTGCAATCACTTGGGATATCCACGCAGTGTCCCTTTCCTCTCACCGCGGCGAGGGTGGCGAGCGGATCGAGCCTCTCAAGGAAATTGACCTCGCCGCATAAACGGGTAGCCTCGCCATGCTGGAGACCGCATCAAAAACAATTCCAACACAATTTGCGACGGCACCGGGCGCACAGCAGCAGCCATGAAGATCAAAAAATACTTTCTGATTTTTGCATTTGGCGCAGTGACTATTATTGCGCTGCTGTATGGTGTTTCGCCCCGTTGGTTCGCCGTGACGTTCCTAGGGGTTCCTGATCTGGGTATCGATTTTTCTCACATCCTTAGGGCAGTAATGGGCCTCTATCTCGGGTTCGGATTGTTTTGGCTATTCGCAGCGTTCAGCGATACGTACAGAAACACGGCGGTGTTGACCACGATAATTTTTTGCGGCGGGCTAGTCACTGGACGATTGATCAGTTTGTTCGCCGACGGATGCCCTTCGGCATTGCTGATTCTGTACATTTCTATGGAATTCGCAATTGTCCCACTTGGATACTGGATTTTTAGGCTTCCCCACTGAATAACTACCGGTGATTGTCCTCGCGGCAGGTGCTTGCCGGACGGCCATGGAATCTAGGCTACTTCCCGATACAAAAACGCGAAAATATTTCGCCCAAAATATCCTCGACGCCAACAAGGCCGGTTAGTCTTTGGAGCGACACCATCGCCACGCGCAAGTCTTCCGCCGACAATTCGGCTGGAGCATCGGGATTGTCCACAATCCGGGCGAGGGCCAGCGCCGCGGCCTCGAAACTCTTGCGGTGGCGCTCCCGCGCGATCAAGCCTGCGTGGCCGTCGCTCACCGCCGCGCGGGCAAACTCAGCCATCTTCTTGAGCAGGAGTTCGAGATTTTCGCCGCTCTCGGCGCTTATACAAAGCTCGCCTGCTAAGCTTTGCCTCTTGCGAGGGGCCAAAAGGTCGCTTTTGGTAAAAACCGGCCAGACTGCGCCGCCGCTGACTCCGGGCGGGACGGGGGTTGACGCCTCGGAGAGCCACAGGATGAGATCCGCTGACTTGGCCTTTTCCCGCGTGCGAAAAATGCCGATATTTTCGACGGCGTCAAAACTCTCTCGCAGGCCCGCCGTGTCGATTAAGGTGACCGGGCAGCCGCCAAGATCCAAATGTACTTCGATCATATCGCGAGTCGTGCCGGCGTAGGGGGAGACAATCGCCACGTCGCGGAGCGCGAGCGCGTTGAGCAACGTCGATTTCCCCGCGTTGGGCGGCCCGGCGATGACGATGACCGCGCCCTCGCGCAGCCGCTCCCCGGCGCGGCCGGCGGCGAGTTCCGCTTCGAGCCCGGCAAGAACCGGGGCAAGTATCGTTGCCACGCGGCGGCCGGAAAAATCCGGCACACCCTCTTCCTCGGGGAAATCGATTGCAGCTTCGAGGAGCGCTGCCGCCTCCAGGAGCGCGCCGCGCCAAATCGCGGCCCGACGCCCGAGCACGCCCTCGGCCTGCCGGAGGGCGGCGCGGCGCTGCCATTCGGTTTCCGCGTCGATGAGATCGGCTAGGCCTTCGACCTCCGCCAGATCCATCTTGCCGTTTAAAAGCGCGCGGCGGGTGAATTCCCCGGGCTCCGCCGGGCGGGCGCCGGGGACGGCGACGAGGGCCTTCAGCATGGCGGCCACCACGGCGCGGCCGCCGTGGACATGGAATTCCGCATAGTCCTCGCCCGTATAGGTTTTTGGTGCGGGGAAAAAAATCACAAACCCCTTGTCCATGGCTTCGCCGGTGGCGGGATCGCGGAAAGTTGTTAGCGCTGCAAACCGAGGTTTTGGCAGCAACCCCGCGACACTCTCGACCGCGCACCGGGTTGCCGGGCCGGAGAGACGCAGTACCGCGATCGCGGCCCGCCCCGCGCCCGAAGCAATGGCGAAGATCGTGTCCTGATCCATAAATTTTATTGTATCATTTTGAGACGGTGCCTTGCTAACGTGACCTCGGCCCGGCGTTGCTGGGCGGGCACTCGCAGCGCCATCCAGTTGACTCCGAACCGTCGAGCAACTCTCAAATGCGATTTTGCCCCGTTGCCGTTCCCGGCTTCTTGCTGAGGATGCTTGGATGACCCAACACGAACCAGCCCCCTCGCTCTGCAACACTCCCGCCGTTTCGGATGCGCCGGGCCGTGGAATTTTGCCGCACTTCAGCGGCCACTCCGCCGCTTTGCCTGTGCTCTATGAGCTCGACGCGCAGCCGGTTGAGCAAATCTCTTCCCTAGTGCAACGGCAGATGTTGCACGGCGTGCAATCCACTTTTGTAAAATGGATCGCAAAAAAGGGAGGAATCTTCCGGCTGCATCATCATCACAATGAACAGATCACTTGGATCGTCGAGGGGAGTTGCGATGTGTATTCCCAGGGCAAGAAATTCGTGATGAAGGCTGGCATGATTCTCATCATACCGCCGAATGTGCCGCATGAATTTGTTTGCACGGAAGACATGATCGACATCGATTTCTTTGCGCCCCAGCGGCAGGATTGGATCAATGGCGCGGCGCCCGCCGCCGCGGGGCCGCCATAGAGACGCGAACCCCCGAACTGCGAATGTTGTCTTCGCAGGAGGCTCTTGAGCACGGCCGCTTACGGCGCCAGCGGGCGGTATCCAATGGCATCCCTCGGATGGGGGATGCGCCGGAAAAAGATATGGCCTATGATGCGTAAGAAAATGGAAGCTTATGCTTTTCAGTACGATTCTTGTCGCATTGTTGGCGTTTATATTCAGCTTGGCATTTGGGTGAAGATCATGACACACTTCCGGACCGATCCGCCACGGATCAAGAAAGATGATGATAGGAAACAACGTAGTTCATACTGCCATGAGTGCCTAGAACGGTTCGCGGCAGGCGATGTGCGGTGTAGCTACGGCACGCGATATTTTCACAAAGAGTGTTATGAGCGGTGGCAGCACAAGAAATTGTTTCAGTGGGTTCAGTGTGCATAGTTTTTTGAGCAGCGAGCTTATTGACCGCTGATAATTTTGTCGCGGATTACGCTCGCTCCGCATAGCCAGAGTGCGAAGGTGCGCGGCCGAGGGGCCGGTTGCCGGTTTATTTCTTCTCTTTCTTCGATTCGGGCGGAGGCGCGAGTTACTCCGCGTCTTGCTTGATGTACAGCAGCTTCGCCTTGTCATCGTCGCTCAGCGCCGCGGAAATCGGACAGTCCTTGCTCATGATGAAGTCGACGAGCGCGGGGCCGTCGCGGCCCGTTGCGGCAAGCCGAGTCGCGGCACGCCAATAAGATTTCATTGTGCCACGTAAAATGTGAATGGCGTCGGCGTCGCTCGCGCAGACGAGACTTCGCAACTCCGCGGCGAGGGCTTTTCCAGCCCTAGGGGAAGTTACTTTGCAGCGAGTCTGATAAGTGAGATCAGCGCGCCGAGAATGACGACGGTCTGAAAACAGATCGCGCCGATGATCCATTTCAAAAGCTCTGTTTTTACCCCGCCAATTTCGATTTTCAGTTCGGCGATTTCGGATTTCAACTCGGTTTTGAGTTCGGTTCTCAATTCGGCGATTTCGGTCCGCACCGCCGCCAAATCAGCCTTGGTGGCAAAATTCGCCAGATCGGCCTTGGTGGCGAGATCGCCGTGGCTCGCTTCGCCCAAGGCCTCGGCCAAGGCTTCGGCTTGCTCGGACGTGAAATGCCCCTTGTCCCGGAGGATGCGGGAGAGCCGGAGTGTATCGAAGAGAAGCGCGTTCACGCCGGCACTATGCGACACGGCGTCGCGAAAGTCCAACGCCGTCCGCGCACGGTTGCCGAGCGGGCGCGGTCTCTATTCCGCGCGCAAATGCGCGGCTGCCGATTGGTCACTCTGGCGGCGGCGGCGTACTTCAAATCCCGCAAATATTGCGTTCTCTAAAGGAGAGTGCCACGGCGCTCCAGGCTTGACCGAGGGCCGCGGATTCCTCACGCCATCTCCTGCAATCTCTTTGCCGCGCGGGGAGCAAAATAGGTGAGGATCGCGTCGGCGCCGGCGCGTTTGAGGCTGAGCAGACTCTCCAGCATGGCCTTGTCGCCATCGATAAAACCACGCTCCGCCGCCGCCATGATCATCGCGTATTCGCCCGACACCTGATAGACGAAGGTCGGCATGCCAAAACGCTCCTTCACCCGGAAAAGAATATCGAGATAAGGAAGGCCGGGTTTTACCATCACGATATCGGCGCCTTCCGCGATATCGAGCGCGACCTCGCGCAACGCCTCGTTGGAATTGGCCGGGTCCATCTGATAGCTGCGTTTGTCGCCGACGAGAGTCGCATTGGTGCCGACGGCATCGCGAAACGGCCCGTAAAAGGCCGAGGCATATTTGGCGGCGTAGGACAAGATCTGCACGTCCTCGAAATTTTCGGCGTCGAGTCCGGCCCGGATCGCGCCGACCCGCCCATCCATCATGTCGGAGGGAGCAATAATATCGGCACCCGCGCCCGCCTGGTTCAACGCCTGTTGCACGAGAACGAAAACCGTCTCGTCGTTTAAAATTTTTTCGCCGCGCAAGATGCCGTCATGGCCATGGCTCGTATAGGGATCGAGCGCGACATCGGTGCTAAGGCCGAGATTTGGCACTTCGCTTTTGATCGCGCGGCAAGCCCTTCAGACGAGATTTTCTGGATTGAGCGCCTCGCTCGCCTGTTCATTGCGCAGGCCAGGGCCGGTGAAAGGGAACAGCGCAAGCGCCGGAATCCCGAGCTCGGCCGCTTTTTCTGCCGCGCGCACGGAAAGGTCGATGGATAGCCGCTCGACGCCGGGCATGGAGGCAACCGGTTGCCTTGTGTTTTCCCCTTCGCAAAGAAAAACTGGCCAGATGAGATCGGAGGCGGAGAGCGTGTTTTCGCAAACGAGCCTGCGCGTCCAGCCGGCCTTGCGGTTGCGCCGCAAACGCTGGGTAAGATCGAGTTTTGGCGCGGCGCCGCCGGACGCGGTTTGTTTTGGGGCGGTTTGGCGTTTTGGGCGTTGCGGCAAAGGCCAGGCCATGGCAGGCTCCGGGCGGATGGTCGCCGTTGATAGCACGGGCCGGGAGGCAACCTGCAAGCCTAGCGGCGCCGGTTCGTGTCGGCGTCGGCCTCCCGCTTCACGGCATCCCGGCCGGGGGCGACAAAATGTCCCGCGCCCTCGCTATGAGGGCAGGCTCATGTCCGGCATGGGCGGCAAATTTGAGGAGCAGTGTTTCGTCGGCGGCGAGATGGTCGAGGATCGCGGCCAAGAATCCAGGTTCCCTGGCCGCCGCCCGCAAACTTTCCCGCCCAAGGCCGGACAACGCCAAGAAGCGATCGAGCCTGCCTGGATTTCCGGCGAGAAAGGATAAAGCCTCGATTGCCAGCGTTTCGGCGGCGGCTTTGGTGAGTTGTGGCGGTTTGGCCGGCGGCCGCCTAATATCGAAACTTCGCACTTTAACGATTTCCCTTTCGTCAAGGTCTATCCGGTATAACGATTTCCCTTTCGTCAAGGTCTATCCACTACTGACGAGTGCGGCTGAACTTTCCCGGGCGTGGATCGTCCGCAACCCCTAGCCGGGAAATTCCGATGCAAAAGCGAATTCTCATCGTCGAAGACAATGAGTTGAACATGAAACTGTTCAACGATCTCTTGGAAGCTCATGGCTATGAGACCGTGCAGACCCGCAGCGGTGTCGAAGCGGTGGAACTCGCGCGCTTGCACAAGCCCGACCTCATTTTGATGGATATTCAGCTGCCCGAGGTCTCCGGTCTTCAGGTCACGCAAACGATCAAGGACGACGAAGCTCTGCGCCACATTCCAGTGATTGCGATCACCGCTTTCGCCATGAAGGGCGACGAGGAAAAAATCAGGCTGGGCGGATGCGAGGCCTATCTGTCGAAACCGATCTCGATCGGGAAGTTCCTCGAAACCGTGCGCACTCATCTCCGCGAGCAATAATCGCGAGAATGATTTGCGGGGGAGCCCCGGCGTGACAAGACAGGACCGCCCGTAGCATGACCGCAAAAGTTCTGATTGTCGACGATCTTGCGGCCAATCTCAAGCTGCTGGAAGCGCGGCTAAGCGCCGAATATTTCGAGGTTTTGACCGCGGCGAACGGCCCCGATGCGCCGATCGGGCGCTCTACCAGTCAAAACGGGGCGGCCGCAATCGGGTTTCGGTCGATCGCGCGCGGGATTGAGCGGGAGTTGCACTGCGCGCCAAAACTCTGGGGCCCCACAGAATCCAGCCAAAACTTCAGCGAGCGGGGTCCGCCTCATTTGCGCTTGCAACGGCAGCGCGGTAAATTTGCGGAAAATTGCGGTTAAGCCGAATCTCCCCGGGTTCGATACGTCCGCGGACGGCCGCAAGCATTCGTATCGTCATTATCGCCTGGACCGCACGGTTCGGCTACTGACGCCAGGTGACCAGATTGCGCTGAAAGGAAGCCCGAGTATTCGATGTCCCCATAGGTTTGCGATGTCCCGCGCGGCACTCCTTTGCGCCCTCCATTGCGGCCTGGATCGAATAACCAAGGAAGATTGAGCCTTCCACCGTCGTGGGGCGAAGCGAGACAGAGGAATGAAACGCCAGAGCGATATCGATCAGCTCGCGATCAACACCATCCGCACGCTGGCTATTGACGCGGTGCAGAAGGCCAATTCTGGCCATCCCGGAACCCCGATGGATGCTGCCCCGACCGCTTATGTGCTGTGGCAGCGATTTCTACGCTATGATCCGGCCTGCCCTCAGTGGCTCAACCGCGACCGCTTTGTCCTGTCATGTGGCCACGCCTCGATGCTGCTCTACAGCCTCATCCATCTGACCGGAATAAAGGCTTCCAATCCGTCGTATGAGCAGCTGGATCGCGATGCCGTGACTTTGGAGGACATCAAGAACTTTCGCCAGGCTGGCAGCCGCTGCCCTGGGCATCCGGAATATGGCTGGACCTCCGGGGTCGAAACCACGACCGGCCCGTTAGGTCAGGGCGTGGCGACCAGCGCCGGCATGGCGATCGCCGGTCAATGGCTGCGTGCAACCTATAACCGGCCCGGCTACGATCTTTTCGATTTTAATGTCTACGCGCTTTGCGGCGACGGAGACATGATGGAGGGGATCTCAAGCGAGGCGGCGTCCCTGGCCGGCCATCTGCGCCTCTCCAACCTTTGCTGGATCTATGACAGCAATCGCGTGACGATCGAGGGTCACACCGATATCGCGTTTACGGAAGATGTCGCGGCGCGCTTTCTCGCCTATGGCTGGAACGTGGAGCGCGTGTCGAACTCAAACGATATCGATCTCTTGGAGCGCAGCTACCGGACCTTTCTCAACGGCAAGGATCGTCCCACCTTGATCATTGTGCATAGCCACATTGGCTATGGAGCCCCGCACAGACAAGATTCCCCTTCCGCGCACGGGGAACCCCTTGGGGCGGAAGAAGTGCGGCTAACGAAGGAGTTCTTTGGTTTCGATCCAGACCAGACGTTCGTGGTTCCCGAGGGTGTGCGGGCGCATTTCGATGCCAACATTGGGACAAGGGGCGCCGGGTTGTGCAAGGCGTGGAACGCGGCGCTTGCCCGTTATCGGGCTCAGTATCCTGATCTCGGCGATCAAATTGAACGCCTTGGCAAGCGGGAATTGCCGGACGGCTGGGACGCTGTTCTGCCAGCCTTTGCCGCCAGTGTTACCGGCATGTCGACGCGTGATGCGTCGAGCAAGATACTGAACGCCGTGGCCGAGCGAGTCCCGTGGCTGGCCGGCGGCGCGGCTGATCTTGCCCCAAGCACCAAGACTCGTCTGGCCTTCGAATTTGCCGGGGACTTCCAGCCCGGCGGCCATCTTGGGGACCATCGCGGCCGGAATTTCCACTTCGGCGTTCGTGAGCATGCCATGTGCGCCGCAGTCAACGGCATGACGCTCACTGGCATGCGGGGCTTCGCGTCGGGTTTTTTGATTTTCACCGATTATGCGCGGGGCGCGATTCGTCTCGCATCGCTCATGGATCAGCCGGTTCTCCACATCTGGACGCATGATTCGATCAGCGTCGGCGAGGATGGACCGACCCATCAGCCGATCGAACAGATCGTCTCGCTACGCGCTATTCCCGGGATGATCGTCATCCGACCGGCCGATGCGAACGAAATGTCCGAAGCCTATCGTTTCGTTCTAAACCTCAAAGACCGCCCCGCAGCGCTGATCTGCTCGCGCCAGGCGCTGCCGATCGTCGACCGCGGTCAATTCGCTCCCGCCAGCCGGCTGGCGCAAGGCGGATATATTCTCGCCGACGCCCAAACTTCCGTGCCGGACGTGATCCTGATCGGCAGCGGCAGCGAAGTATCGCTGTGTGTCGCGGCGCGCGAGCTCCTCGCCGACGAGAATATTAGCGCCCGCGTCGTCAGCATGCCGTCATGGGAACTCTTCGACGACCAGGAACCCGCCTACCGGCAAAGCGTGCTGCCGCCCTCGGTGACCGCAAGGGTCACGGTCGAGGAAGCCTCGCCGATCGGTTGGGAGCGATATGCTGGACCATGCGGCGTGGTCCTCGGAATGCGCAGTTTCGGCATGTCGGCGCCGATGAAGATCGTGGCCGAGCATTTCGGGTTTACGGCGGAGCATGTGGCCGCCGCCGCCAAAAGCGCCATGCGCCGCGCGGCAGGCGGCTCAAACTCGCAAGACGATCAGTTTCGGGCATAGGAGAAAGCAGATGCAACTTGGCATGATTGGTCTTGGACGAATGGGCGCCAATATGGCGATGCGGCTCATCAAGGCCGGTCATGAATGCATCGTTTATGACACCCATCCGGAACCGGTGCAGGAATTGGTCAAGCAAGGAGCCAAGGGTTCGACCAGCCTGACCGCGTTCGTCAAGAGTCTGTCAAAGCCCCGCGCCGTGTGGCTGATGGTGCCGGCCGCGGCGGTCGATTCCGTGCTCGGCTCTCTGACCCCGCTGCTCGAGCCCGGCGACATCGTGGCCGATGGGGGAAACTCCTACTACCATGACGACATTCGCCGCGCGGCTCAGTTAAAAGCGGCGGGCCTCCATTATGTTGATGTCGGGGTAAGCGGAGGCGTATGGGGGTTGGAGCGTGGCTACTGCCAAATGATCGGCGGTGCGCCCGAAATCGTCCGGCATCTCGATCCGATCTTTCGTGCTCTTGCCCCGGGAGTGGCCGCCGCGCCCCGCACCGCAGGCGCGACGGGCGAGCCGGCGCAGGCCGAATGCGGCTATCTGCATTGTGGTCCGAACGGGAGCGGTCATTTTGTCAAAATGGTCCATAACGGCATCGAATATGGCATCATGGCCGCCTATTCCGAAGGACTGAACGTCATCAAGAACGCCAATGCCGGCCGGGTGAGCCGCGCGGCGGATGCGGAAACAACGCCGTTACGAAATCCCGAATTCTACCGCTACGAGTTCGACATTGCCGAGGTTACCGAGGTCTGGCGGCGCGGCAGTGTCATCGGCTCATGGTTGCTGGATATCACTGCCGCGGCGTTGCGCAATAATCCGGAGCTGACGAGTTTTGCAGGACATGTCTCGGATTCCGGCGAAGGGCGCTGGACGTTGCAGGCGGCGATCGACGAAGGGGTCCCCGTCCCAGTCATCAGCGCCGCCTTGTTTGGGCGGTTCGAATCGCGCGGGCTCGCGGAATATGCCGATAAATTGCTGTCGGCAATGCGCTACGAATTCGGCGGCCACATCGAGAAACCGGCAAGCTAGGAGGCCCCTTAAGTGAACCACAAGGTATCCGATGCGATCGTCTTCTTTGGCGCCACGGGCGACCTTGCCTACAAGCAGATTTTTCCCGCATTGCAAGGTCTCGTCCGCGACGAAGGGCTCGACGCACCGGTCATCGGCGTTGCCAAGGCGGGGTGGTCGCTCGACCAGTTGAAGGCGCGCGCAACAGACAGCATCTCCAGCCATGGCGGCCTCGATACCAAAGCCTTTACCAAGCTTAAGAGCCTGCTTCGCTATGTCGACGGCGACTACAATGATCCCGCAACCTTTGCGCGGCTGCGCCGGGAATTAGGGGAAGCACGGCGGCCGCTGCATTATCTCGCCATTCCTCCGAGCCTTTTTGCTACCGTGGCCGAGGGGCTCGCTAACCTGGGCGTGGGACCGGATGCCCGCCTCGTCGTCGAGAAGCCGTTCGGCCGCGATAGAGAGTCGGCGCGCCAGCTCGACCGGATTCTCGCCCGCTTTTTTCCGGAGGAAAACATCTTCCGGATCGATCACTACCTCGGCAAGGAGCCGGTGCAGAACATCCTTTATACGCGGTTTGCGAATTCGATGTTCGAGCCGATCTGGAACCGCATTTACATCAACAGCATTCAGATCACCATGGCGGAAAGTTTTGGCGTGCAGGATCGCGGCAAATTCTATGATGAGACCGGCGCCATTCGCGACGTATTTCAAAACCACATCCTGCAGGTGCTCGCCAGCCTGACCATGGATCCGCCGACCGGCGAGGAATCCGACGCCGTGCGCGAACAGAAGGCGGGCTTGCTGAAGGCTCTGCGGCCGCTCGATGCGGCGGATGTCGTTCGAGGTCAATATGGGGGCTATCAATCGGTTCCCGGCGTGAAGGCCGGCTCAAGCGTCGAGACATTCGTCGCGGCCAAACTTTTCATCGATTCGTGGCGGTGGGCCGGCGTGCCGATTTACATTCGCGCCGGCAAGGCGCTCCCGGTGACGGCCACGGAGATAATGGTGGATTTCAAAAGGCCCCCGCGCGAAACTTTCGCGGAGATTATATCGCCTGCGTCAGGCCATATGCGGCTGCGCATCAGCCCGGATGTCACTGTCGCGCTCGGAGTGCGGGCCAAACGTCCAGGCGAGGGCATGAAAGGCGAGGACGTCGAGCTGATCCTGACCGAGCAGGCGACGGCTTTCATTCCGCCCTATCAGCGTCTGCTTGGCGATGCGATACATGGCATCGCGGATCTGTTTGGCCGGCAGGACATTGTCGACGCCCAATGGCGCGTCGTCGAGCCGGTCTTGGGCGAGGCTGCTGCGCCGATTGCCTACGCACAGGGAAGCTGGGGACCAGAGGAAGCCAACCGGCTGATTGGGCCGGATGGCCCATGGCACGATCCAAAGCCGGCGGCGACGCGCCTATGACCGCGATGCATGACCTCGTCTTTCTTTTCGATGTCGACAACACGCTCCTTGATAATGATCGCGTCCAGACTGACTTGGCCGCCCATTTGACCGAAGGCTTTGGGGACGATGCCTGCAAGCTTTATTTTCGCATCTTCGAACAGCTGCGGGGAGAGCTCGGCTATGCCGACTACCTCGGCGCATTGGAACGTTTCCGGCTTGAAAAGTTGCACGATCCAAGGGTGCTGCGGATGTCCAGCTGGCTCGTCGATTACCCTTTTGCCGACCGGCTTTATTCCGGCGCGCTTGATGCCATAAGCCACGTTCAGCAATGGGGTCCCGCGGTCATCCTCTCCGATGGCGACGCGGTGTTCCAGCCGCGGAAGGTCGAGCGCTCCGGGCTTTGGGCGGCCTTCGACGGCCGCGTGCTCATCTATATTCATAAGGAGCGCGAACTTGCCGAGGTCGAGCGGCTCTACCCGGCAATGCGATATGTATTGATCGATGATAAGCTGCAGATCCTAAACGCGGTCAAGAAGGTGTGGGGCGAGCGCGTCACCTCCGTTTTCGTGAGGCAAGGCCACTACGCGCATGACCCGCAAATTCTCGCTGGCTGTCAGCCAGCCGACATTCAATTGGACCACCTCCGCGAATTGACCAATTACGCGTTGGCCGCATTCACGACGGCGTCAGGGAGACAAAATCCAACGTAGGCCGGGCGTACTCGAGTGGCCAATGAGTTTTTTGGAGGCTCGCGGGCACCAAGCCTTCGCGCGTCTTCTTGGCTGCCAATTCGTCCGCGATGACGGCGAATGTGGTGGCCTCGACGTTGGCTTTGATCAGCGCAGCGCTCTTTTTTGTTTTCCTGGATTTAAGTGCAACAACCTTCGATTTATCCTCGCCCTTGGTCATGGCCGAAGGTTTGGGCCGCCCGGTCATCTACACTTGCCGCAAACAGGAATGGGACGCCAACAAGTCGCATTTCGATACCAGCCACCCGAACACGATCATCTGGGACCGGGAAGATTTGCAGGATGCCGGAACACGCTTGACTGCGACAATCCGGATAACCCTGCCCGCCGCGGCAAAAACGACTGATTGAAGGAATGAACTGCTTGATATTGAGTCGGGGAATACAAGCGCGCGACGCCGCTACAGCTCGCCTTTCGCCGCGAGGATTTTTTCGCGCAGGGTCTCGGCCATCTCGATTAAGCGGGATTTGTTGGCGGAGCGAAATTCTTCAAGAGCGCCATCGACGGCCACAAGCGCTTCGTCGAGATGGCGCGGCTCGCGATCCTTTTCGAACAGGGCGCGGTGAACGACAGCGAGATTGTGCTGGGTGACGGCCCATTGGACCGGAACGCGTGCGCGGGTCAATTCCTGCGTGGCTTCGAGATGGGCTTCGATGGCCTCCTCGAGCCGCGCCGTGCCGTTCTCGCGCGTGCCGAGGTCCTTGAGCGCGGTGCCGAGATTGTTCTGGGTTGTGGCCCATTCAAACGGGCTGCGCGCGCGGGTCAATTCGAGCAAGGCATCGCGGTAGGCAACGACCGCCTCCTCGAGCCGCGCCGTGCCGCTCTCCCGCTCGCCCAGCGTTTCGAGCGCGGCGCCGAGACTTATTTG
Organism: Beijerinckiaceae bacterium; assembly: GCA_052386575.1. Classification (GTDB taxonomy): domain Bacteria; phylum Pseudomonadota; class Alphaproteobacteria; order Rhizobiales; family Beijerinckiaceae; genus Methylocapsa. Next base: position 121 of record JBQTKC010000316.1, on the reverse strand, counting down.
GGTCCTCGCCCATTCGAGCGGCGCGGCCTCGCGGGTATATTCCTGCAACGCTTCGCGATAGGCTTCGACTGCTTCCTCGAGCCGCGCCGTCGACATATCCCGCTCGCCGAGCGCTGTGAGC
>JBQTKC010000315.1:0-5773 GCA_052386575.1 Beijerinckiaceae bacterium | reverse complement strand
TTCACAATCGGTGGCCTGTTGATCCGCTGAGTGAACGTGGCCAGCCCGCGTCGGATGCGACGAACGAAGCGGCATCGCTTGCGATGATCTTCACCAACCGCACGACCGATCTTGCCGAGAAGTGGTTTGCCCGCGTCGACGTGACCGAGGAGTTCCCGTTCCTGGTGGCGAAATTGCCGCCGTATTACGACCGGTGACTCTAATAAATTGAGAGGAGAGTTGAAATGAGCCCGAGGAATATGCCCGGATTTAGCGCGGATGCATCACTCTACCAGTCAAACAACCCCTACCGGGTTGCTGCGGGCGGGCGCCTCCTAAATGATGGGAACACACTAACACCGCAAACGCATCGATATCCACCTGTTTACAGCCATTGTCTGTGGCTAAACTTTTGTTGCTCCGAGTATGACGATCCACAGTGTTGCGAAGAATTTTGGGCAACCTGCCGGCTACTCTGAGCGGGTGTTAGCCTGAAAAAGATCAGGAGATCTGAAATGAACATGCCCGGATTTACCGCGGAAGCTTCACTTCGCACGGCCAAGGGGCACTACTTTCGGCGAAGCACTGTCCCTGTGAATAGGCAAGCAGTGTTGCCGCAAGAAGAAACCTGCGATGTGGGCTATATAGAGGGCAGGGAGGGCTTGTGGATCGTGTGCTGCGACCCTGACCGTCATCCCCCCTGCGTGGCCACTGGCATGGTGTGACTTCCTGTGACGCGCCATGCTCCCTTTCAGAGTTCGCGCTCGTAAATGCGGAATGTGCGGGTATGACGAGCCGGCAGACTTCGCGCAAGATTGAGCATTGCGCGATTGGTTTCGAGGATCCAGCTGATTTCCGTCGCTTCGATGCCGGCATCGCGCGCCCTTGTAATCGCTTCGGCGAGAAGCAGCGAAATAGCCATCGAACCAATTCGGGTTCCCCGCCAGCGGCTGGCGATGCCGATCATCGGGATCCGCGTCATCCTTGTCCCGCGGCCATGAATGCGCCACAGCAAGCGTGCCCAGCCGGACGGCCAAAGCTTCCCGCCGAGCCCAACGAGCGCTTCATTGACGTCTGGAACTTGCGATACGACCGCGACGTCCTCGCCCCGCCATTTCGCTATTCTGATCCAGGATGGCCTGGCGACGGGCAGGGTAAGATTCGCGATCAGTTTGGCCTCCGCGTTGCTGACGGGAACGGAACTCCAATTGTTCGTCCAGGCGTCGTTGTAGAGTCGCAGCACCTGGGAAAATTCGGTTGGCCAGCGCGTCAGGGACAGTCCACGGGTTTGGATCTCTTTGGCGCGATCGAACCGGTTTGCGGTCTTGGCGACCCGCTCGGGGAAGTCCGACTCCGCTATCTGGCAGACATAGGCGAACAAATCCATGACTTTGCGCAAACCGAGCGCCTCGATGTGGCGCCCGAAATAAGGCAGCGCATGGTTGGTGCGAATGACGTGCGGCTGGTCAAACCCTTTGACGAGGAGCCCGGCTTCGTGATTGATCGAGAGACTGAAGGGGCCGCGCATGCGGCGCAGCCCGCGCGCGCGTAAGTAATTGGCGGCTTGGTGAAGTAGGGCAGCGAAAACGTCGCGGTCATCGATCGCGTCGATCACGCCAAAATGTCCGCAGGAGTCGCGGTATTTTTCAAGATGCGCCCGGTTGACCACCGCCACGATCCGCCCGGCCGGCTGGCCATCGCGAAATGCGACGAAAGGCTGAATTTCATTTTCAACCATCAAGGGCGATCGCTTCTTGTCGAATACCCAGAGCATCTCGTCGCGCAGCGGCTCGATCCAGCGCGCATTGCCGCTCTGAGCACGCTTCCCCGCCGCCATGAAAGCATCGATGCCGGCCGGGCCTTGAACTTTCCGCACCAGCAGTGCGGTCATGCCGGACCGCCTGGCGGAAATCCCGGTATGCTTTGCATTGACGGATTCGCGTTGACTTCCTTCATGGCGTCTTCGATCGCTTGAATTGTTTCATCTATCTGTTCGGGGCGATGCTCGGAAGTAAGAAAGAAGCGCAGGCGCGCGGCGCGCTCGGGAACCGCTGGATGAATAATGGGCTGCACATTGATGCCGCGCTCAAAAAGTCCTTGGCTGAGAGCCACGGCAAGAACCGAATTGCCGGCCATGATGGGAATAATCGCATGGCCGGCGCTCGTTCCCGTATTCCACCCGCGCGCCTTGGCGGCATCGAAAAACAAGCGGCTGACACCGCGCAATGTTTCGACCCGGCTTCGTTCGCGATGCAGGATGGCAAGAGCCGCCGAGGCGGCGGCGGCCAGCGGCGGCGAAAGTCCGACCGAATAGACGAACCCGCCCGACATGCATTTCAGATACTCGACAAGCGCGGTTGGACCAGCAATGAAGCCGCCACATCCGGCAAGCGTCTTCGAAAGCGTTCCCATCCAGATATCCACATCGCGCGGGTCCGTGCCGAAGTGATCGAACAACCCGTATCCCTTTGGGCCAAGCACGCCTAGACCATGCGCGTCGTCAACCATCAGCCAGGCGTCATGCCGCCGTTTGATCTCGACGAGCATAGGCAAGTCTGGAACGTCTCCATCCATGCTGTAGAGGCCTTCAACCACAATCAACGCACGCTCGAACCGCCGCCGGATCGACGTCAGCAGCGAATCGAGCGCCATGTAATCACGGTGCGGAAACGAGCGCCGCTCGGCGCCCGACAAAATCGCGCCGGCCAGGATGCTGTTGTGGGCGAGGCTTTCGTGGACGACCAGATCCTTCGGTCCGAGAATGGCGCCGATGGTCGAAACATTTGTCGCATGGCCGCTGACAAAAACGACGCAATCTTCCTGTCCATAATGTTGCGCCAAGGCCCCCTCCAGCGCCCGGTGCCCCGGCCGTTCGCCAGCGACGAGCCGGCTCGCCGACGCCGACGTGCCGAATGCGTCGACCGCGGCACGCGCGGCCGCGCGGACCTCCAGATGATGATTCAGGCCAAGATAATCATATGAAGAATAATTTATGAATTGGCGCCCGCCAATAAGCGTCGTCGCGCCGGCCGCGGTTTCATGAAGACGAAAATAGGGATTGTCGAGGCCAACCACGGCCGCCATCGATCGCTGTAGTATTAGTTCGCGATACCCGGGCAGACTTTGAAAGTTCATTACGCCGTCCGGCGATGGCGGGACAGGCGCCCGCGCAATTTGAGTGGTGCCAGCTGCCAGGGCGTCAACGCGGTTTTGAACAATTGAGTCGAGGCGCCGCCGGCCCTCTTCATTCAAGCCAGTTCGATCTTGCGGCTTCATGCAAATTTCCTGGGGGCTAGGCGATGTCCCGGGGGAAGGGGTCGATTCATTGGTGTGCGGACCGGGAGAAGCTTGGTTATTTCAGACAATATGTCAACGCCGTCTTTGGCTGGTTCTCGCGAGGTTCCGGGCGTGCCATGGGCGGACCGGGCTCAAAATATTCAGCGTCGGCGCCGCAGTCTAGCGGGCGGCGAATGACGTGGGCCGAACTGATCGAGGCTAGACCCTCCACGGCGCGGGGCGAGTCGGCGATGTCAGAGGATTGGTGCGTGGATCGCGCTCGGTGCCGCTCGAATGAGAGTTGGACGGCGCGCAGCGCCAGAGTTAGTGGTCGGCTCTTAACGCCGTCGCGGTGGCGGCTATCAAAGTCTGGAATCCTTATCCACGCTCTTCTCCCGTTCTAAAGGCCTTGGCCCAGGCGCTGCGCGCCGACCAACGATTAAGCTTAGCAGCGGCGGCCGCGCCGAGCGATAGCGAACTCTGAGAAACCAGGATCACGGCCGAGGTCTGCTGCAGAGACTGGTTCGGCCTGCCTCGGGATATCAGTGTGTCCGCACCGCCGCTAGGGATCCTGGGTCCGCGCGTGTCGCACAATGCCGTTGAGATCCTCGCCGCCGGCACACCAATTGTCGACACCGTCAGACGCCGATACGACGGCGACAGCATATGCAATCGGGTCCCCCGTCCAACGCCCGAACATCGGCGAGCCTGACTGAATCGGCATGGCATCGGCCGACGTCGTCATGTTCCGGGCTGAGCCAAGATCGGTTTCGTCGAGGCTGACATTCAGCTGGAACATCGGGAAGTTGGACTGTGCGATGTCGAATGCATAGCCGATCGTGTCCCAGACTGGGTCATCGTCCCAGGAGGAATCGTAAAGCTTGGTTCCGAAGAAACCGAAACGCTCGCCGAGACGCTCAGTGAGAGTCATCACCGCATAGTCCTCGTCGATTTCGGAAGATGGCACCCCAGGTCCAGGGATTTGCGTGTAGGCATAGGCCGTTTTGGTAAAGGCAGTCGCCTGGGGCGAGTTGCCGGCGAAATGGACTTCGATCCGTTCCGCGACGTTGGTGTTCCACTGCACGACGTGGCTTGCCGTCAGCACATGGCGCTTCCCGATCAGCACGCCGGAGCCGCGGCGGCCATCAGGGCGCGTGATGCGGCAGACGCAGCGCCAGGGATAGGTATCAGGGTCATTGTAGGTTCTCCGGTAGTCTGGCTGATGGATGACGAGAGGATCGAGCCTTTCGCCACGGTGGGTCACGATGGGTGGAAGCGGCATTGCGACGCGCTTTGGCGCAAAGGCCACGCCCCCCATGGCGGCGCGTAGCCTTCAAGCGTCGCGGGTGTGTCGCTCATACGGACCGCCGCCCGATCGATGAATTCTACCGTTTTGGACGGCGGGGCGCTCTCGCCGAGTGCAGCCAAATTCTCCGGGACCGTGCCGGTTGGATTTCGGCGCTTCAACCGGCGCTTTTCCTCGCCGCTCAGCGGCATGTCGTCGTCGCGTTCAAAGTTGGCCATCGTCGTGTGTTCCTTTCTCTTGAAATGAGAATAGACAACTCATCGTACCCGACTCCCTTTCAGATGGCCATGGATTTCAATTGGTCAGCGAGAAGTGTCGGGGATGGGATCTGGTGGAGGAAGGCGATGACTTGAGCAGGCTTCGCGGACGCGGCGGTTTTTTGCAGGGCGGCGACGCCGGTCTTGACGCGCGGCGTCGCCGTCAAGGCGAGCACAGGCGGCAAGGTCGAGAGCTTGCCCGGATCGGCGATGCACGTGTCCTCCAGATTGAAGCCTTTGGTTCTCAGATTGGCGAACATCGTTTCGATGGTCTATCCTTGATGGTGTGGACGGCCTCGCCTCAACGGCATCATAGTGCCAAGGCGTGGCCGCCGGAGCGCCACGGAGAGGGAGACCGTCCACACCATCATGACCGGACTTGAACCACGGCTGTCCAAACACAAGGGTTTGCGTTGAGCAGCCTTGTTGGATACGCGGGTCAAGCCCGCGTATGACGGCCTAAAGCGATTATTGCCGGACGATGCCTTTATGAAACCCGGACGAGGTCACCACGCTTTCCAAGCGTCCTTTGAAGCATCGCCCTGCGCTCCGCGCTTTCAACATAAACCCTCTCCGAATTTTTAAGACCCGCCGCCCGCGGCCTCGCTTCCGGCAAAACCGTGGAAGACATCGGCACCGATGCCGGCACTGCCGCGAATACAATCCGCCCCCACGTTCGCGGCGTGTTGGAAAAGACCGGCTGCAACCGGCGAGCCGCGCGCCTGTCACGGCAATTGCGCGGCGCGGTTGATGCAGCCGATCTAGCGCGGCGCCATTTCAAATGATCGAAAAAAAATTCCGCGTCTCACCAAGCTTGATGAGGCGGCGGCCGCGATGGTCGATTAGCGTCCCCTCCAATCGAAACGGACTGGGGGGATTAAATCGGACCACTCCGGGGCAAAAAAGCCCAGACCGCGCCGCCCGGGAATGCAATCTCGGGTCGGCCGGGGGGTGG
>JBQTKC010000314.1:0-11034 GCA_052386575.1 Beijerinckiaceae bacterium | reverse complement strand
GACGGTACCACGACCCTGTCCGACTCCCGCCCGATCCACCACCAGAAGCGGTGTTGAAGCCGCGACCTCCGATCCAGACGGGTCTCCCCCGATTACCCGCGTCACCCTTCCAGCGTGCCGTGCCCACTGCCCCGATGGATCGAACGGGTGCAGGTGTCGATTGCTTCCCCGTCCACGCGGCCTTCCCCGTTACTCAGGCGGGCCGGCATCCATACCTTCACTTTCGAGGCCTGCTCGGACTTCACTCGCGTTACGGCCCATTGGATCGCTCAACCGCCCAAAGCGGCCTTTGTCACGAGGCTCCGGCCCGGCCGATCGCTTGTCCAAGCCGCTCGTCAGCTACCAGATCAATCGACAATTCTCTGGGTGGAACCTTCCTCCACTGGTGATGCGCGCCGTCGGGGCGCACCGAGAAATTCGGGTTAGTCATGGCACCTTCTCGATTGCCGCGTAGTACAATCGTCTTACAAGATATGAGTGACTATCGAGCAAGCTCCTGGACATATAATCTCTGAAATGAGGAGAGGCCGGCCGGTCATACGTAGTTGATCGGCAAGCCTGGTGATCAGGAGGCAAGCAAATGGCGATCAGCGAACAAGACGTCATGGAAGATCTCGCCTATGCCGAGGCGGAAGGCCCTTCGGAAATGGCAGACATGATGGAGAGCGATTTTTACGAAGACGAGGATTCCGCAGATTTCTCCGAAGATTATTTCGGTGAAGACGAGGCGGATTTCGGCGAAGACGCCTATGAGAGCGGGGACCAGCTCCTCACCAAGGTGCTCGGTAACGCTCTTGGCGCCGAGGACGAGGACGAATTCTTTGGCAAGCTCTTTTCCGGCCTCAAGAAGGTCGCGAAAAAGGTCGCGCCAGTGATCGGCAAAGTTGGCCGTTTCGCAGCGCCCATACTTTCCAAGATCCCGCTTCCCCAGGCCCAGCTCCTTTCGAAGGTTGCCAGCGTTGCCGGCAATCTAAAAGCGGAGGGGGGCACTGTCGAGGATGCTCTCGAGGCTGTCGCCGAAGTTGCCGCCCGCGACCGGCGCGCGCTGCCGGTAGTTGCCGGCCTAGCAGCCCGCTCAGTCATCAAGAACCGCGGCGCGAGCATGCCGCCGGCACAGCGCCAGCAGATCGCGGCAACCATGAATCGCGCCGCCAGGACTCTCGTTGCGAGCGGCGGCCAGAAGGCGATCCGGGCATTGCCCAAAATCACCAAGAGCGTCAACCGCACGGCTGCCAGAACTGGCACGCCGCCGAGCGTTCGGCCGCGCATCGTCGCCCGCACCGCGGCGAAAGTGGCGCAGAACCTGGCCTTGCTGCAGCGGCTCAGCACGCCTTCGCCGCAAGGCCAGGCCGTCGTGAATGGCGCGATGGGCGCGATGGGCACAATGGGAGGGGGCTCAAGCCGGACAATCTCGGTTCCCGGCCCAGCGACCATCACAATCGACGTCGGCTGACCGCATCCCGGCCAGCCGTCCTCAACCCGACACCCGCCGATCTTGGCCGAGGTAAAACCATGGAAAAGCTTCGTGTCATGCATGCGCCAATTGAGCGGTACGGCCGCTTCATCGACCGCTTCCTGGCCACCAAGGCGAAGACGCTCGCGGGCCGCGCCCGGCAGCTCTCGGCCCTATCTCCCCAATCCGTGGGCTTGCGGCGTGAGGATGCTCCCTATGCCCCCCGCGCCGAGCATTTCGAAACCGCCAACAAGCGGCTAGCCAGCATTGACCGGGCGGTGAAGTTGAGGCTCGCCGAAGCCGGCAAGGCGCTGCGCGGCCACTCTCGCGACGATAAGCTCCTCGCCCTCGCCATGGTGGAGCGCGAACTCGATCGTGCGCGGCGGGCATTTGGGATGTTCTTCGAGGTCTTTGCCCAGCGCGGCACGGCCTATGGTCCCGCGCTCGCCGCGCATGACGCGATTGCGCGCGATTGCTACACGGCAGTCCGCGCCGCCGATCCCAAGATTTTCGCCGGTCCTCTTGTGCCGCCCCTCACCTATCTCGAACATGGTTATTCGCCCGCCACCATGCGGCGCGGCGTAACGCTCAGCCGCCTGTTGGGCGAGAGCAACCCGTTTCCGCTGATCCGTATCCCCTATGACCGGGACCAGCCATGGCAGGCCGTGTTTCTTCACGAGGTCGCGCATAATCTGCAAGCCGATCTCGGTCTTTGGGTGGAGAACAAAAACGCAGTCATGCACCGGCTTGCCGAAAACCATTTCGCGGCGCTGACCATCACCGTCTTCGCGCGCTGGCATAAAGAGATTTTCGCCGATCTCGCGGCGCTATTGCTTGGCGGGCCGGCTTCGGCATGGGGGATGGCGGAGTTTCTGGCCCATCCGCACGACAAGGTCATGACCTACCGGCCAGGCGGGCCGCATCCGGCTGGGTATTTGCGCATATTCATTCTCGCCGAAATGTTGCGGCGGATGAAATTCGAGGCGGACGCGCGAACAATCGCTGGCGTGTGGACCGGGCTTTATGATTTGCGCCGCGGCCATCGCCTGCCGCGGGCGCTGCTTGAGGAATCCAAGCGCGCCATTCCAGCCCTCGTCGATGAGATCGCGTTCCAGCCGCGCCGGGCGCTGGCGGAGCGGACCCTTTCGACCATCATCCCGTTCCGCCCCGAGGATCAGGCGGCAATCCGACGCGGCGGACTTTTGCTCGGGCAGGGACGCGCGCCGGTCGATCTGCCGCCGAGGTTCATGGTGAGCGCGGCGCGCTACGCCATAGAGTCCGGGGCAAACCAGGCCGGGCTCAACAAGCTCTTGCTCGCAAGACTTTCGCCGGGGCAGCCGACGGGCGCTGTCGTGACCATTCTGAAGGCCGCATGAGGTTGCCATGTATAGCTCACCTGCCTATAGCCCATCCGCCGAATCCGAGACAAGCAATCGCAGCGATCGCACGCCGATTGCGATTCGCATGGACAACCGCATTCGCCAGGTCTTGCGCATCGGCGATCCGCGCGATCCGGCCCAGATCGCCGAGGGCTTGAAACGTTTGTTCCCGGCCGGGGCGCGAACATTCGCGCTGGAGGCCGAGGGGCTGCCGATCCTTCCAGCCAAGGTCGGCGTCGGGCCGGTCCGCGCGGTCGAGTCGCAAGCGACCAGCGCCGAACTCAAGCAAGCAATCGACGATGTCGAGCGCGATCTTACGGCTCTGACGATGGATCATAGGCTCAAAGACATCACGGCCGAGCTGCAGGGCTGGGGCCAGGCGATCCGCTCAATCATTTCCGATGGCGCGGCCGCCGCGCGCTTGACGCTCGACCCGCGCGCCCGCGACCGCCTGTTCGGTGCCCGCCGCTCGCTTGGCGATTACGCGCGGCTTGCGCGTCTCATCGGCGCGCTGACCCAAACGCTCAGTCAATCCTACCGGCGGCTTGCCCGGAGCCTCGACGAAGTATCGAGCCTTTTGCTTGTGCTTGCCGGCGAGGCGCTTGCAGCCTCGGGGCTGGCTGGCGGCCGGTTTCTTCTTTCGGTTCCGGCGAGCGAGCTGCAATCACGCCGCGATGCCATATTGATGGCGCTGCGTGCCCTGCTGGGCGCGAGCGAACAGTCTTACGGCAACGACCAATGGCCATGGGGCTTGAGCGGCTTGCGCGAAATGCTGCGCATAATCGAAAGAAGCGGCCATCTCGATCTGCGCGCGCTGCTTGAGGAAAATGTGCTCGGCGGTCTTCTGGACGAACTGATCGAGCGCGCCTCCCAGCATAGCGCGGCGGGCCTGCGCGCGCTTGGCGCAACATCCGAAGTTGCGGTGCAGCGGCTTTTCCGTCTCCTGCATGTGGTCGACAATAACGTCGATCCGCCATCGCCGCCGGTGACAACCTTCCTCAAGGCGATCGAACTTTTTCTCGATGCCTTCACATCGAGCAAGAGCGGCTATCGTCTCCTCTTCGTGGCGCGGGCGCCGGTCTCGTTTTACGGGCTTTCGGGCATCGGCGGTCCCGATCCAGCGACGAATCGCCTGCTCGAGCTTGTGATCCAACGCGGGAAATTGGCCGAGCTTCTCGATTGTTACCTCGGATGCGAGTGCTGCAAGGACGAAGTGATTTGTCAGATTTTGCTCGACAAGCTGCTCTATGACACCGATCGCGCGATCGATCTCTACACGCTGGGGAGCGCCACCCTCGGCGATGGCGAACCGGAGCGGCGCGCGGCGGCCTTCGGGCTCCTGGTGCTCGAGTTTCTTTCGCCGACAATCCCGCCGAGAATCTTGCCGAATACGCAGCCGCCAACTTGCCTTACCTCCACATGCTTTGCCCGCATTGACGAACTTCTAACGACGCTCGCTACCATCCGTGATCGGCTCATCGAGGGCAAGCTGCTGGTCGCGAACGGCACGATTATCTCTTCCGGCGACAACCAGACCGACGCGGCGCGCATCAAGCTGATCACCGATGAGCTCTGCCTACAGCGTCTTGCCGACCGGCGGCTAGAAAGTTTGATTGCCACGCTAGCGCCGGGTTGCCTGCTTGGAGATACGGTATTGGATGTAATCGAAAGCCTGATCGACGCCGCGAATGGACGCATTGTGGCCGGTCACATTTGTGCGGAAGTGGAAATCGATGTGCCGCCGACATCGGAAAATTCACTGCGGCTCTTCGACGACATCCGCAACAGCCCTGTTTGGAGCGCTACTGGCCTCACTGGACGCACGCCGTGAATTGAATTGAAGGGAGAATGACATGCCAATGGAATTTAACATCCGGACCCAGTCCCGCTCCTTCGCGGCTGAGGCGACGGAAATGCTGCGCGAAGTCCGCACAATGATGCATTGGTGGATGGCGAAGAAAATGCAGGCGGAGGGAATGGCCTACCACCAGCCGGAGCAATATCCCTGTCTTGTGCCTGTCGTCACCGATCCTGATGAAACGGCCCGGCAAATGGAGATTGTGACCAAAGGCGTCAATGCCATCAGCCAGCACGCCAGATCTGTCAACACAGAGTTGGCCAGCTTTCATAGCAAACTCACCTCTCTAGCCGCCAATGCACAAGATGCCAACTTCGTTTGGTCGCAAGATGACTACTGTTGGGATTGCGAAACGATTACCGCATTCAAGCGGTCGGTTGAACAGGCGATATGTAAGTTGAGCGCTGAGGTCGCGGTCTTCCAAGTGGCGGTCCACGGCGTCTTAGGCGGATACCATCTCCGTGCCATCTGTCCGCCATCTCCGTGTGACGGCATGGATCCATATGTTGCCCAGCCCCCCACACGCACGCCGCCGCCTTCCGCAAATCCCGCGCCAAAAACAAGCACTGCGAGCAAAGGGTAAGTAAAGTGCCTGACCGTCCTGATTCCGCCAGGGTGAAGGCAAGAGCGCACGAGGTCCAGCGATGGCATATGACACATTCGAAACAATTCAGCGATTTTGGCAGCGCTTCGCCCGCGAGGAGCTGGACGGTCTGCCGCCCGACGAGCGCCGCCGCGCCGCCGCCGAACTCGAGGCCCGCTTCGGCAAGCTGACGCAAGGCGCCGCCGGAGACGACAGCGCCGCGTTCGCCGATCTCGTTGGTCTCGGAGGCAAGGGTTCGCCGCCCTTCGGCGACATCGCCTGGCCAAAACTCGTCGCCGATTTCGACGATGCCGTAACGCCGAGCCAGCTGCACGCCGCGGCGGAGCTTTATTTCATCTATCAGAACGAGCGGGCTGGCGTCTTCCGCGTCGCCGAGGTGCTGCGCCGCCTTTATCGCGACGGCCGCATGCGCATTCAGCTCGGCCCTGGCGCGCGCGGACTCTATCTCCTGGAAAAATGGCACCCGTTGCGCTACGGCGCCAAGGACCGGCTCGTCGCTTATATGCGGGCGTTCAATTACGGCCGCGCGCCACGGCCCGCCGGCGCCATCGTCAATGTCAATTTCCATTATCAGCTCGTCGCGCTGATGTCGGCCCTTGCGCAATATTTCCGCGATCTGACGATCGGCGAGGTTATTCGCGGCGGCCAGATCCTCGATCAGCGCCCCTACGGCACGATTGCAACCGTGCAGCGGCTCGCAACGGATCTGCGTTACGCGCTCGACCGGGCAAGCTATGGCAACATCGTTGCCTTGACGCAGGAAGTGGGGCTCTATTTGAAGCAGCTCCTCGATCTCTTCGAAACGCCCGACATCAAGAAGTCCTTCGACGCCAACAATAAATGGGATGTCGTCGAAGGCGTCCTCAACCGCTATCTCGGCGGCGCGCGGGATTTGTCGCAACGGACCAAGATGGCCGAAAGCGGCCGGCGCGTCATGCTGTGGGTCGCGGGCGGCGATTTCGAGGCGACCGAAGATCCGCAGCGCTTCAGCGTCGAGGCCCAGCCTGCCGGCGCCCATGCGGAGGCATGGCTTGCGGCCTACAGGCTGACCGACGAGGGCAAGCGCTTCCCTGGCGTCACCGAGAATTTGCGCTGGGCCGTCGGCCTCCCCGCGCGGGACGCGGAAATGCAGATCGGGTGATGGATCGCCGATGCCGAAGTTGGAGCCGGCGCTATGCTGTGGGTCCCGCCAAACGAAATCGGCGGCAAGAAACTGCCTTGCGTTGTCGACGTAAGGCTGTCGCTCGCCCCTTCCGGCTTGTTCTTCGTACTCGGCCTTTCGCGCTCGCTCCAGGTCTGGCTTCCGCAATGCCATTGGACGATCGTCGACGACGACAGTTTCCTGCGCGACAAGCGGCTCGTCTCGCATCTTGGCGGAACAGCGGACCCGGCGAAGGCGGAGGATATCTTTATGCGGACCCGCGACGATTGGCGCGCGGCACGCGAATCTTACGGAATGGAAAGCATGCCCGGCCTTTATTGGCCCTCGAGCGGACGGGGCGATTCCATCGTCCCCAAGGATGGCGACGCTACTCTCATCGACCGCGTGCATGTTTTGTCGGCCGGGCTCGACGCGCGCGGCGCGAGCCGCGGGGCCATTGGCGCGGACAGCCCGGATTCGCTTGCTGATTGCGCGCGGGATACGCTCTCGCTGGCTGCGGCGCTGTTTTGCCATCCCCCCATTGTGCTTGCCACGATCGAAGAGGGCGAGGAGCTGCCCGGGCTTGCCCATCATTTCGATCGCGCCGGGTTGTCTTGCACCGAGGTGAATGGCGGCCGCATGATCGATCCGCTGCGCCAGGCGCTCATGCCGGCCCTGATCGCTAGCGGCCTCACAGTTCACGCGGCGAACGGGCGCGTGCGGCTTGCCGCACTCTATATTGCCGCGCCAGGATCGATCGCGGCATGGACTCTTGCCGAAGCGATGATGGATTGCGACGACAATCTTTCGCTCGACGCATTCTCGGGCGGCGGCGAGTCGGCGCTATGGGACGGCGCGTCCCTGATCTGGTGGAAGGAGCCGTGAGAATGGGTTGCGAGAATTGGCCAAGTCCCATGGGCGAGCCTGACTGCGGCTGTCCATCCTGCCGTAGTGATGACCGGCTGATCGACCGGCTGGCCAATCGCAGTCTGAGCGCCGCCCTGCGCCATGCCCAGGACCGCATGGAGGAGGATTTCGGCTTTGAGGCAGCGACGCCCGCGGGCAAGATTGAGTTGCCCGGACGTTTTGGAGGCTGGCAGGGTGGGATCTCGCTCCAGGCTCTTTGCAATACTAGGCAAGGCATGCTTCAAGGGCCTAATAGATTCTATAGTCAACCAAATCAATACCTTCTTTATCGAATTTACCAGGAACGTGACTCACGAGCGCTTTACATCGGCACGGCGCTTACAAAGAGCATCCAGAATGAAGTCTGCTCGGCTCTCGGACGGAATTTGGGTGGGCGGCCGAGGCCTAGTGAGCCGACCGGTAGACGGCCGAGCGAAGTCCTGAAATTTCGAGCCAGAGTCAGCGAGCTTCGACGGAGAGTTCCTCCGGTAAGCGACGCGCAGATTTTAGTGCAATATGGCCGGGTCACGTTGCCGGGAATATTGAGGCCCCATGCGAAAATTCTTCACGCCTACGAGTCCGCGCTGAAGATCAAGGAGGGGCCATGGTCTTATATCGGCAGCGTCACAACCTTTGAGACCGACTGACCTTGACAAGGGAGGCATACACATGGAGCCCTTCGCGCCGGCCAGCCACGACGTTCGGATACGTCCCCGTACGAAGGACCGGCGGGGGCTCGACGCGTTTGTCGAGAGTTCGCTCGCCGAGCTTTGGTCCTTCCGGCCCGCGCCCCGGCGCGCCTTCGAGGCCGACCCTGATTTCGGATCGCCGGATACGTCGGCAAGGCAGGTCCGTGCCAGCTTCGTGAGCTGCCATCCGCCGAGCGCCGCTATCGCGGCGATCACCGGCCCTGATCCAGTTGGCACGATCCAAGCCGCCAACACGCGCGCAATCGCGCTTTTGGACTATGTGATCCGCGATTTGGAAGGCAAGCGCAGTAGCATTCGCGCAGGCGCGACAACCGCCGAGGCGGTTGAGGATATCCCCGTCAGGGAATCGCTCCGGACCCGCTTCCGCATGAATGCCGATGATCAAAGCATCTGGACGGGGACCGGCGCGCGCAGCGTCCTCACCTTGATCCGCCGCTTCCGGGGTGCCCGGCAAATCCTGGCGGACGGGTGGATGAAATATACGTGTGTTGGCGGCGCTAATTTTCCTTTGGGGAACTGCGGGCGGTTAAGCTGCAGACCCGGCGACCAGGCATGGACGTGCCCGGGACACTCCCGGATCGTGTTGTGCGTGCCGTGGTGGAGCGACGGCGGAGATGGTCAAGCAGGAACATTGCTGCACGAAGCCCTGCACATCTATTTCGGACACCTCGGAGATCAGGAGCAGGGAAATTTCACCAACGTCCATTGTTACGAGCAGTTCGTGTTCGACATGAACTGGGTGGACGTGCCTGCGGCATTCGTAGGCGCCTGTCCATGACAAGCGATTTGGAGCGCGAGTGAAATAGAACCAGCAAGACCCGCATCCAGAAGGGGCGGTCCAGTCTCCGGCCCATGGAACGAAACTGAATTTTGCAAGAGCAGGCTCACAATGCAGCACATGGTACGTTTCGACCCCGCCCGCCGCAAGAAAGCTTCTTCCATCCCCTCGAAGGATCAGGCGCTGCTCGACTCCCTTGTCGAAGCTTCTCTCGCGGAAGAAAGGGCCGATCGGCCCATGGCGCTCAAATCGAATGAGGCGGGGGTTGATCCCGCACAGAATTTCCTAGCTTCGGCCGTGGCGTTTCTCGCCGGACGGCCTGACCGCGACGAGCTGATCGAGCGGCTGCGCGAGTCGGTTGCCGCCGCGCCGCCGCAGGAGCCGCCCGCGGAAGTACCAGCAGGTCAGCCTCCGGAGGCAGGCGATGTACGCAAGGATGGCTGAGACGGACGGTGATCTTGCCATTATCGGACCGGCCGATTCCCGCGTGCAGATCATCGATACCGCGCGCTTTCCCTGGAACACGATCGTGCATTTGTGCCGCGATTTCGGCGACGGCGCCTGCCGGGGCTGCAGCGGCATTTTGATCGGAAAGCGCCTTGTGCTCACCGCGGCCCATTGTGTTTGGAGCATCGGCCGCGCCGCCGCGCCAAGGCGTATCCTTGTCATCCCCGGCAGGCGTGACCGGGATACAAAACCTTATGGCGCAATCGAGTCGCGTGAATATTGGATCCCGCGCGGCTTTATCGAAGGCCCGGATCGCCAGTCCTGGGACTGGGGTATCGTTCGCCTCTCGCGCGATGTTCCAGCAGGACTCAACCGATTCACGAGGCCGCAGGTTCTCTCGGACCGGGCCTTCCATCGCCTGATCGAATCGTCCCGGGTAACAATTGCGGGCTATCCTTCTGACCGGCCGATTGGAACGATGTGGCGGCATCGGGAGCGCATCCTGCGCTTCGGCCCGCGCAGGCTCTTTCATACCGTCGACACTTGTCCCGGCCACAGCGGCAGCGCGATTCTCTTGCGCCGCGGCGAGGAGCGGGCGGTCATTGGCATCCACACCGCAGGTGTCCTTGACGCGGAAGGCCGCTCGCATGGCTGCAATCGTGGAACCGTGCTTGCGCCCGCGGGCAGCATCAACAGCGGCGTGCGTATTGGTCACCATGTGCTCAATGCCATTGCCGATCCGGCGGCAACGCGCCAAGGGCCGCGGCAAATGCTCCGGCTGCCATGACCACTCGAGAGGAATTGCGGTCGTAGGGCGCGCGAGAGCACGGCGCTCCCGCAAGATCGCTTCCGGCGCACGGTTTGGCAGCGGGGGCAGCCTCGGCGTTGACCGCACGCATAGGGACTTCTCAGCAGCGTTCCTTTGCCGCGCCGCCGCCTAAAAAGATCCTTTGCACCCCCTGACTAGGGGGTGCGCAACACAACAGGACTGAATAAACCAATAGTCCGCAAAGATTCAGGAAGCCGTAACTCCTTATGAAACTGAAACTTGCCAGTTTGTGAACCAAATGTCTGTGCGGCGCTTGACGTGCTGACCATAGGGGAAATGCTCTCCCAATAAGCTTTGCATGGTTGAATTTTCCGGTCCGCCGGCGGACAGCCGCTTTTGAAGGAACAACAAATTGCCAAGTTCGCCCAATGATCAATTTACCGAATCCGGGCAGGATGCGCGAACTGTTGCGAACTTTGCGGTCCAGGGGACCGAATATGTCGTGATCAACCCTCGCGCGCGCGGAGACGGGCGTTTGGAGGTTGTTGGCGAGCTGAAAATTGATGGAAAGAAATTCGCCATTGGCCGCTGTTCCAACCATGGCGCCGGCGAAGATGCGCTCGGCGTGCTTTCGCCGCGCGAATTGGAGATCGCCCGCTGCATCGCGGCAGGTTACCAGACTAAGGCGATCGCTCAAAGGCTGCGCATCAGCTATTATACGGTGCGCGTGCATGTTGGGCGGATTTACTGCAAGCTTGGTTTGCACAAGCAGACCGAGCTCGCATCATGGATCAGCGCCCACTATGGCAGGCAACACATTGACTGACCTTGCGTCGATTTAGAGCCTGACCCAAAAGATTGGTGCGCACGCGCGGGTTGCGTGATTCTGGGATTCCGGAGCATCGGAGGATGATTCGGAATGTGGACGGATGAGCATCGCAAGACCTATGCCCGCGGCGGCGGACGTTACCCAAGCGACATGACGGACA